>NZ_NHNG01000452.1:0-4775 GCF_002287155.1 Arsenophonus sp. ENCA | reverse complement strand
TCTGATCTCCAATGTTATCATCGGCAGTACCTTAAAACTGCCATTTTTACTCTTGGTGGATCAGTTTTACATTAGCAAGTGGATCATTTTTACATTGGTAGCGACACTATGGGGCTATATCAACAAATTACCGATACGGCGACTGTTAACCATTGAAGACCCCCCCGAAGGCCGAATTTATGGCGCAATCCAGACGCCGATCATCGCTGATAAGAAAAACACCGAAGAAATCAAACGCGCATGGCTGCTATCGATGGCCTATGCCTTGCGATGCGATCCGGATGCGATTTTAAACGGTGAAATCCGCGATTTGGAATCTGCCATCACCGCACTGAAAGCGGCCATGACCGGGCATCTGCTGATGACGACACTTCACGCAAATGATGGCCTGAATATCCTTAAGCCTGTTGCTCAATAGTGAAATAAAACTGCTTTCAATAAAAACAAGTTAGATACATCTAAAAAACACAAAAATAGGTTATTTTTTGATCTTATATGGGTCATTTTTAATTCAAAAATTGATTATTTTATCATCAATGGCTGGTTTTTTTGTAAGTCACAATTAATTTTGCTATTGAGCAACAGGCTTAATGAATGGGGATGGTTGAAAAATGCACCATATATAAAGGCGTTACCTCCTAGACAATCCAGAATTCAGTGGCTTACAAAAGAGCAAGCTCATGCCTTGATTTATAATGCAGTTGATTATCTCAAGCCAGTAATAACATTTGCTCTGGCTACGGGTTTGCGCAGATCCAACATTCTAGAATTAGAATGGTCACAGGTTGATTTGGTTCGTAAGGTAGCTTGGATTAACCCTGACCAGTCAAAAAATTTTCGCGCAATTGGCGTTTCGCTCAACGATACCGCTTGTCAAATTATCCATGCTCAGATAGGTAGACATAGGCAGTATGTTTTTGTCAGAGAGCGAAAATTAAACGGCGTGATTGATATGATACCAATGAGAACTGATGCTAACAAAGCATTTAAGTCTGCCATGATGAAAGCAGGGATCGAAGGATTTCGATTTCATGATCTGAGGCATACTTGGGCGAGTTGGTTAATCCAGTCTGGTGTGCCTCTACCAGCATTGCAAGAAATGGGGGGATGGGAAAGTATACAAATGGTGAAAAGGTATGCTCATTTATCCCCTGCACACTTGCAAGAACATGCTAAAAACATTGATGCCATACTTGGATTTCATGTCACTAATATGACACTTAAGAAAGTTACATGAGATGTCATTAACTGTAATTTCTTGTTTTAATTGGTGGGTCGTGCAGGATTCGAACCTGCGACCAATTGATTAAAAGTCAACTGCTCTACCGACTGAGCTAACGACCCTATTAATAGCAAAACACAGCATAAATAATTTAAACAAATAATGCTTATTTTTTGGATGAATGGTGGGCGATACCAGATTCGAACTGATGACCCCCTCCTTGTAAGGGAGATGCTCTACCAACTGAGCTAATCGCCCAATCATAACTAAATCATCACAATAATTGGTGGGCGATACCAGATTCGAACTGATGACCCCCTCCTTGTAAGGGAGATGCTCTACCAGCTGAGCTAATCGCCCGTCGTGATGGAGGTGCATTATAGGGATAGTTCTGCATGAGTCAACGGTTATTCTAAGGAAAATATCCGTTCGTTGCAAAATTAAGCAAGATGCACCAAATATTATCGACACTAAATAATATTTATTTAAACTTATTTAGTCTAGCTCCTATCAGCATAAATTAAGCAGTTTTACCATTAAATTAGCAAAATAAAGTATCATTATCGCGCTAACAGCATTGAGGAATTAAGTTGCAGTGATAAAATAACCAACTGTAAATTTATCACTAGACTAGATTCAATATAAAAAAAGATCATTAAGGCAATCCTAATGAATAAAATAAAAACCCGTTTTGCACCAAGTCCAACCGGTTATCTTCACGTCGGCGGTGCTCGTACCGCACTCTATTCATGGCTTTATAGTCGACATAATAACGGGGAGTTTGTCTTACGTATTGAAGACACCGATCTTGAGCGTTCAACACAAGAAGCCATTGACGCCATAACGGATGGAATGAACTGGTTAAGTTTAAATTGGGATGAAGGTCCTTACTATCAAACTAGACGCTTTGATCGTTATCATGCAGTTATCGATCAAATGCTTAGTGCAGGGACAGCTTATCGCTGTTACTGTTCTAAAACACGGTTAGACAATTTACGTGAAGAACAGATGGCTAAAGGCGAAAAACCACGTTACGATGGCTGTTGCCGCTCGCATGCTCATAACCATACACCGAATGAACCTCACGTAGTGCGCTTTCGCAACCCCCAGCAAGGCTCTGTTATTTTTGAAGACCAAATCCGTGGCCCAATTGAATTTAGCAATCTTGAGCTAGATGATCTCATTATACGCCGCACCGATGGCTCTCCTACCTATAATTTCTGTGTTGTTATTGATGACTGGGATATGAAAATCACCCATGTGATCCGTGGTGAAGATCATATTAATAATACCCCACGGCAAATTAACATATTAACCGCTCTCGGTGCGCCAATACCTGTATATGCTCATGTTTCAATGATCTTGGGTGATGATGGTAAAAAATTATCTAAGCGTCATGGCGCAGTTAGTGTCATGCAATACCGCGATGACGGTTATCTACCAGAAGCCTTATTAAACTATTTGGTTCGTCTCGGATGGTCTCATGGTGATCAAGAAATTTTTAACCGCGAGGAAATGATCAGTTATTTTTCCTTAGATGCAATTAATAAATCCGCCAGTGCCTTTAATACTGACAAATTATTATGGCTGAATCATCATTATATCAATTCATTACCGGCAGAATATGTTGCTACTCACTTAGCATGGCACATTGAACAGCAAGGTATTGATACCCAAATTGGGCCAAGCTTAGCAGATTTAGTTAAGCTTCTCGGCGAACGTTGTAAGACCTTAAAAGAAATAGCCAGTTCATGTCGCTATTTCTATCAGGATTTTGCTACATTCGACGGCGACGCCGCTAAAAAACATTTACGCCCGATAGCGCGCTTACCATTAGAAACCGTACGGGCAAAATTGGCGGCTATTAGCAACTGGACATGTGAAAATGTTCATCATGCAATCGAAGCAACAGCTACAGAACTGGAAATTGGGATGGGTAAAGTGGGTATGCCTCTGCGGGTCGCTGTGACAGGATCTGGTCAATCACCGAGTGTTGATGCCACTGTACATGCCATTGGCCAAAATCGTTCATTAAAACGCATTGATAACGCTTTGGTTTATATTAATGAGCGTGAAAATAGGGTTAGCGAATAAAATTAGCTTAGCATAACGGCACATTTCACTGTGCCTTTTTTCTTCACACTAAGCTGTATGAGCATTTTTTCAACGGTTAAAGACTATTTTCCTATTAATCGATTGACAGTCTTATTCAGCTTGCATATTATCCGCCCGTCTAACCGACTTTGTGTAGGGGCTATAGCTCAGCTGGGAGAGCGCTTGCATGGCATGCAAGAGGTCAGCGGTTCGATCCCGCTTAGCTCCACCAAATTTTTTAACTTATTCAATAAGATAAGAGAAATAAAGTAAATCTCTTATTTTTTTTAATTTTTATTCTGTGTCAAATTTGTGCTACTAGTGACTATGCGTTCAGCGTGTTGCTGCAGAAATTGTGCTAAAAGGTGTGCATATTTACGTACGGTGTCTGCCTTGCTCCAGCCTCCCAGCTCTTGTAAAACGTATAGTGGAGTTCCTGCCATTATGTGGCGAGTTGCCCATGTGTGGCGCAGGTCATGAAAATGAAAATCTCCCAGCCCAGCTCGATAAACTGCTTTTCGCCATCCTTTAGCATCTGCGTTTTTTATTCTATTCCCTTGATAAGTAAAAACATACTCTCTGTGATGTCCTTGCTGTTCCCGTATTATTGTTAAAGCAGCTTGATTCAGAGGAATGCCAATAGCCTGGTTTGTTTTTGATTCATCT
Organism: Arsenophonus sp. ENCA; assembly: GCF_002287155.1. Classification (NCBI taxonomy): domain Bacteria; kingdom Pseudomonadati; phylum Pseudomonadota; class Gammaproteobacteria; order Enterobacterales; family Morganellaceae; genus Arsenophonus; species Arsenophonus sp. ENCA. The sequence goes on along the minus strand of NZ_NHNG01000452.1, from coordinate 793 downwards.
GCATGAATCCAGGCTTGGCGTCTATCCATATCAACCTGTGACCACTTTAAATTTGTAATATTGGACATACGTAACCCTGTATTCAAAGCAAAGTTAACAATAGGCTTCAGATGATCCGGTAGTTCTACCATTAAACGTTTTTCTTCATATTCTGTTAACCAACGTATTCTTCTGGTTGGTTCTTTCAACAATTTAATCGGCGGTATTTTATCTAACAATCCATGCTCATATGCACATTTAAGCACAACTCTAATTTGTTGTAATACTGCATTTACAGTACGATTTTTTACTCCTGAGATTTGTTTTGTTTTTTTGATTTCATCAATTAAGTATTTGTTAATGTCAATGAGCTTGGTTTTACCTAGGTATTGATCTAGCCATCTAAGTCCGTATAGCATATTACGATTTTCTTTGCGCTCGGGTTTTTCATTAAGCCACAAAAGCACTGCTTCTTGCCATGTATGAAAACTTACATCTCCTAATTTTTCATTTCGCCAACAGCTATTATATTCTAGCGCTGCTAATTCCTTCGCTTCTTGCTGATTGGTAGTTTTAGCAGACTTGCGTATTCGTTGCTTGTTTGGCGTTGTGAAGGAGTACCACCAAATTTCCCCACGCTTGTATGTTGAAACGATTTGCTTTGACATATATGATCACCTATATATTGTTCTGTTTTACAATACGTATTTTTTTGGTTCAGGATAAAAGTATCAATTTCATTTCTGCTAAAGCGCCATTCACCAAAAATCTTGTATGCTGGTATTTTTCCATTTACGGCTTTATCTCTAATTGT
>NZ_NHNG01000590.1:0-506 GCF_002287155.1 Arsenophonus sp. ENCA | reverse complement strand
GCAATATCTAATTGTAACATAGCAGGCGATTTTATTTTAATAATTTTACATTTCATAAATTATTTGTTCAATTTTAATGATAATTTAATATTAAGTATGATAAATTAAAGTTTTGTATGCTAAAAATAAAATAGTACATTTTTTAGTATATTTTTATTTATTTCGAAATCTGAGAAATAAAATAATAATATATAAATATTGGGTTATCAATATTCTAAACATATGGGATAAATGTATTCACTAAATAATAATATTTAACTAATATAGATAAGTCATAATACTATTATCAACAATTTATTATGATAATATAATGCTATGATTTAAAAGTAAATTTGTATAATTTATTGTTGAAAATAATATTTTTAGGTAATTGTCAGATAGCACTTTTGTTACTAGCATAAATAAGATATCTTACGACGAAGTTAGAATGAGAATAGTTTTAATAAGTAATAATTCCTCTAATTTAATAGATTTTTCATTATTTTAATGGTGTTAAGATAATTGAT
>NZ_NHNG01000795.1:0-4777 GCF_002287155.1 Arsenophonus sp. ENCA | reverse complement strand
ACATAAACGTCGTATATCTGAAAAAATAACCCTTTATCAACAAAATTGGGACGTAATCAAAAATGCTATTGCTGAGCACATCCGTGTTTTATTAGCGTACCCAAATTAGTTTTGTGCGAAACTCGTGCTTGTTATTTTTTCAACTCATTAGTCATAATAGTAAAAACAGCAAGATAATGATTGCTTTATCATTATCTTGTTCTTATGTTGCATGGATTAATTTAGAATAATATGTGGGTAAAAGCGGGATAGATCTTGGGTAATTAATTGTTTGTCTTCTCGAATACCAATTCCTGCCGGTTGATCATTTACCAGCCAACTACCGATTAATGTATAGTTATTTTCAAATTGTGGTAGCGGATAAAATTGTTGAATAATCATCCCCTCTTCGCCATATGGACCGTCTACTGAGGCAATTTCACGTTCATTATCGATGATACGAATATTTGCTCCTTCTCGTGAAAAAATAGGTTTGATTACATAGCTGTCCAGTTTTGGCGGATTAGCTTCTGCAAAATAGGCCGGTAACAAATTAGGGTGATTAGGAAACATTTCCCATAGCATAGGTAGTAATGCCTTGTTAGAAATAATGCTTTTCCAAGCAGGTTCTAACCACCTTACGCCAGCATCTGCTAACTTAGTAGAAAAAATCTCTCTAAACATAAGTTCCCAAGGATATAATTTAAACAGATTGCTAATAACCTGGTTATTAGGATCGGTAAATTGTCCTTTTTCACCTAAACCGATTTGATCAATATAGAGAAATTCGGTGGGAATATTGGCTTCGTGAGCACAGTCTTGTAGGTATTGTATGGTGTCGCGATCTTCGTGACTATCTTGGCAGCAGCTGAAATGTAACCAGTTAAAACCAAATGATTCACGCAAAAGCGCAAAGCGTTCAATAAGTTGTTCTTGTATGCTATTAAATTGATCAGCATTTGCTGGCAAATTGCCAGCATTGATTTGATCTTCTAACCAAATCCACTGAAAAAATGCGGTTTCATATAAAGATGTTGGTGTATCGGCATTATTTTCTAATAATTTTGCTGGTCTTTTACCGTCATAAGCTAAATCCAATCGAGAATAAAGTGAAGGTTGGTTAGTTTTCCATGAGTGATTAACAAATTCCCAACAATGTTTAGGGATCTGAAATTTTATCAATAATTCCTCGTTACTAACCACTTTTTCGACCACTTGCAGGCACATTTGATGTAATTCAGCTGTGGTTGCTTCAAGATCTTCTATTTGTTGCATAGTAAATTGGTAATAGGCATTTTCACACCAGTAAGGTTCACCATATAAGGTGTGAAAATGAAAACCAAATTCAGCTGCCTTTTCTTTCCAATCAGGGCGTTCAGTGATGGGCATCCTTATCATCTCTATCAACCTCCCATAGAACGCTGAGAAGGCGTTGTGGCACTTTGACGCTGCATGCGAGTCTGTTGTTTAGCGACTGATTCCCCGAAACCGCCACGAGTTATAGTAGTGGTCGTTGCCGGTTTAGGAGCAAGAGCTGATGGAGGTACGGCCATAATTCTACCTCCCGCTACAGCCGGCCCATAGTTTTTGCCACTAGCATCAACAAATTTTCCATTGGCGGGACTTGCAGGATTGCTTGAGCTAAAGAGAGGTTGCGCTGCAGGGGCTGGCGCAGCTGTACCACCACCCATTAGACGTCCCATCATGTAACCTGCCATTAATGGCATCCAGAAACTACCACTTTGTCCACTAGCTTGATTTTCTGTCGCTAAACCAGCTTGAGCTTGAGATGCAGGTTGGGTTGTAGTTGTGGTTTGAGTTGCTGTTTGAGTGGAAGCCTGAGTACATTTTTCTTCCCCAAATTCGGCCACACAATCTTCACGTGTTGCATATTTAGGTGCAGTTTTAGCTGCTTCCTGCAATGCATTTTTATAAGCCAGCGAACATTGTTCACTTTGAGCCGGGTTTTTTTGGGCACAATCCTCTGCGTTAGTATATAAATAGACGGTTTCGTCGCTTTGCTCACAAGCGGACAACATAAATACTGTACTAATAGCTAAGGCAACAGGTGCTAAGCGGTAGACGCGCCAGCTTTTACGAAAAGCACCTTGATTAATATTTTTCGTGCGCTTTATTTTCATCATCATTTATCTATCCTAAAGGTCGAAATAAAAATCGTGAAACTAGGATAGAATAGGGTAATTACGATGGAAATTAAAGCATAAAGCGGGTAGAAAGATGGCTATCAACCTGATTGTTTATTTTAAGTGGTAAAAATACAACTTTTCTAATTAAATTTCGTTACAATAAAAAAATACCCACAATATATGGGTATTAATAGTGGGTTATTTATTTAGTGTATTTGCTGAACACTCATCGGATTGATAATAGCATCCGGTGAGGTGGATAATGTTTTTCCTAAGCTACTATTTAAACGGAGCAGATCGCCTTCATTTAAAGTCCCACGGGCATACTGAATTTTCAGATCATTAATCAGATAATCATAACGTGCATTGGCTAAATTCTGTTTCGCCTGAAAAAGTGCTGTTGTTGCGTTCAATACATCCACGATAGTCCGAGTGCCGACCTGATAGCCTGCTTCCATCGCATCTAACGAACTTTGTGCTGAAACAACCAATTGTTGGTAGGCTTTGATGCTACTAATAGAAGAAATCACATTATTATAGGAAGATCGTACTATCTGAATAACATTGCGATAAGTACTTTCAAGCTGTTCACTGGAACTAATATAACCATACTGTGCTTGCTCAACGCGTGAGTTAGTTCGGCCACCTGTATATAAAGGCACACTCAACGTTAGTCCGACACTATTTTGGCCAGTATAGCTAGGACCATTTCTATTCCATATTTGTTGATTAGCACTACCATTATACTGGGTGTTACTAACACCGGTTGACGCTTCTAATCCAAGGGTAGGTAAATGTCCTGATTGTTCATAACGAATATTTTCTCGCGCCAGATCTTGTGATAAACCGGCGCTGAGTAAACTTAAGTTGCGTGTTTCAGCATCTTTTAATAGCTTCTCTACTCGAGCGGGTGTTTGGGTACTGAAATGAGCAATATTTAAAGCCGCTAATTGACTGTAATAGATGCCGCTAACTTGACGTAACTTTTCCAGCGAATTTTCTAATTGATTACGGCTCGATACTTCTTGAGCTAATACGCTGTCATAATTAGCGCGGGCGTTTTGTACATCGGTAATCGCGACTAATCCTACGTTGAAACGTTGGGTTGTTTGATCTAACTGGCGATAAACGGCTTTTTTCTGTGCTTCAATATAGTCTAATAAGTCAATAGCACGTAATACGTCAAAATAAGCTGTGGCGGTATCAAGAATTAATTTTTGTTGGTTAGTTTGATAAGTGACATCTGCAATACCGGCGGTTTTTTCCTGCATGTCTAACTGTTGCCATTTTGACATATCAAAGATGGTTTGGGTGAGTTTAAGATTGGCGCCAAGTTGGTTGTTTTCCGTGTCACGATTATCACGATAACCCCTGTTATAGGTGAAATTTGCGCCTAAACCTAATTGTAGTAGCAAAGGACTACGAGATTCATTAATTTTTTCAAGTGCTTGATTACGTTCTGCTAGCGATTTACGTAAATCCGGATTACTTTCTTTTGCTTTCTGATAGACTTGCAATAAATTTTCAGCTTGCCCAGTGGCACTTAGTCCAACTAGGCTAATGGTGATAAAAAGAGAGATAAATTTTTTCATTCTGATTCCTTGATTATACAATTTTTTGCTTTAGTTATCTCAGAAAAACATGAACACCGCTAATTTTAGCAGAATATGTCATTATTCCATGGTAGCTGTTTGTGCCATCTATCATGTTAAATCTGGCCAATGCTACATTATTTATAAGCTAATTTCCTTAAAAAACGTTATACAAGTCTCACTTTTTGTCAGTTAGTGCATATAAATTCAGAGAGTTTCTATGAGCGATAAAAAAAAAATTTACCTTTCAAGTTTAGCCAAAATGATGTGGAAATTACCGCTAAATTCGATCTTTATAATGGTTTTTTTCGTTTTGTTGAATACCGTTTTCGACATAAGTTGTTTAATGGTGGTTGGAGCAAGGAAATTCGGCGAGAAGTTTTAGAACGGGGTAATGCTGGCGTTATTTTACCCTATGATCCCTGTCTTGATAAGGTAGTGTTAGTTGAACAAGTACGGATCCCGGCGATGGATACGAGCGAAACACCGTGGTTGTTAGAAGTTATTGCTGGCATGGTAGAACAAAATGAAAACTTAGAACAGCTAGTTCGTCGTGAAGCAAAAGAAGAAGCGGGTATTACCATTCAGCGTTGTTACTATGCTCTAAGTTATCTTACCAGCCCGGGAGGTACAACTGAGCGTATTTATGTTCATATCGGTGAAATTGATGCATCTGCTATCAAACCCGGCAGTGTACATGGATTAAGCAGTGAAAATGAAGATATTCGTGTCCATGTTGTTAGTCGTGAACAAGCTTATCAATGGATAGAGTTAGGGGTAATTGATAATGCGGCTACCGTAATCGCAATACAATGGTTACAATTAAATCATCTTAGGTTGAAAAATAACTGGTTGAAGAACTTAAAATAACGGTTTGTCATAACATGAAAAAGAAGTGTGTATCAGCCTACAGATATTAATAAAGTATTAATGGGCACCTCGAAAAACCTAAGCCGAGTTTGATTTTGCTGATAAAGTTATCGGAAGCTGGTCTACTGAGCTAACCACCATGAAGAAACGCAGCGCCATTAAGAATGACCTCTTTGCAAACCAGTATCA
>NZ_NHNG01000713.1:0-846 GCF_002287155.1 Arsenophonus sp. ENCA | reverse complement strand
GTTGTTAAGCTAGAAAACTTAGTAAGCTAAATAATACTATTTGATTAACAATCTGGCTAGGAATGAGTTATTTCCGTCCCTGGCATGAATTTCCGAGCACTTAATTTTTTGGTTTTGGCTTTATAGTTATCCGCTTAATTTCCCCCTTAATTGAGACTGAGTCTGTCGCCGTTGATCTAGGATAACATCTTTTATCATGGGGAAGGCTGCAGTCAGGCTCGTTTGTTGCTGATGATATTGGCCTTGAACTTTCAGTCGCATTATTCTGCTCTGCTGTTGACTCAACATCGTTAATTTGTTCGTCTATAAACACCGTACTCATTGAGATAACGCTATAGCCAAGCAGGATTATGGAAATAAATAGTTTAGATAATAGTTTCATTACGCTTTCCTCCTCATTAAATAATAATGATAATTATTATTTAATGATTGATGAACATTGCACCAATGAAAATGCTTTCCTAAATAAAATTTACGGTTAATAATATTAATAGATTGATTACTACTGTTTTAACGGCTATATATTAGTATTGCTAAGGTAACAAATACCAATAAGATTTATAAAATTGACAGAGTTGTTTTGATTTTGCTGTATTACATTCTTAATGATAGAACAATAGATGAATTGGTTTAAAAAATCATCTTGTAATACTGTGGTTTTAAAACAATGGTATGTTCATTGTTTGATTGAATTATATTTTTATTAAATTTGATAAGCTTTTTATTTTCGTGCTGTTATTAGATATTTATTATTATAAAAAACGCGGTATTTAAATATCTAATACCGTTCATTACGATGATAATAATTAAAAATATTTATATTTTCATTATTGATTGAATTTTATT
>NZ_NHNG01000391.1:0-4812 GCF_002287155.1 Arsenophonus sp. ENCA | reverse complement strand
AGCACCCACGACAGTCAGCATTTCGAAAGGGTCATTGACAAGGCCAACACCAATCGCAATATCTACGCCGACCGAGGCTATCCCTCTGCGGAGCGGGAAGCTTGGCTGAAGGCAAACGGCTATAGGAGCCAGATTCAGCGTAAAGGCCATCGAAACAAACCGTTGTCCAAGACTCAGCAAGGGCGAAACCACAGGATTGCAAAGACTAGGGCACGGGTTGAACATGCATTTGCGGCGATGGAACAAATGGGTAGAAAACTGATCCGCACCATTGGACAGGTGCGCGCTAATTTTGCCATGACGATGATGGCAGCATGTTACAACCTAAAGCGGTTGGCGTACTTCCAGAGCGCGTGCATCGTGGCTTTCTGACGCCCAGAATGGGTCAAATGGCCCTAGCCAGGGCAATGTGCGATAGAATCAGTAGCGTGATAATCAAAAAAAATCTAATTATTTAGAATGAAAGCCAAGGGTTAATTGAAAATCTTGAGTTTTTCGAGGTGCCCTAGTGTAATTCTATCCATTTATACAACTATACTTATTGTCATATAATGAATTAACGCTGATTAGAAAAAAATATAAGGATTATAATGGCAAAATTTTCAACTATTTTAATTCATGGTGGGAACCAGCTTGATAAAGCTAATAACGCGCTTTTTCCGACTATCACCACAGCAAGTAGTTTTATTCAACAAAATATTGATGTAAATGGTGAGTTTAGCTATTCAAGAATTAAAAATCCAACTCGCTATGCATACGAAACGTTACTAGCCGATATTGAAAAAGGTATTTATGCTACCGCAACCGCATCAGGTGTCGCTGCAACATTACTAGTATTAAATTTGCTACCACAAAACTCTCATATTATTGCCATGCAAGGTGTGTATGGCGGTACTTACCGTATATTTGAAAAGTTAATCAAAGAAACAAGTGGTCATCAAGTTGATTATATTGATCTCAATAATCTCCAACTAGTCAAACAGCATTTACGCAATAATACCCGTCTGATTTGGATAGAAAGCCCTACTAATCCGCTATTAGAACTTGTTGATATCAGTAAAATTTGTCAGTTGGCAAAAGAAAATAACATCATAACCTGTGTCGATAATACTTTTGCTACTGCCTGGAATCAAAAACCCCTTAAATTAGGCGCTGATATTGTCATGTTGTCTACCAGTAAATACATAGGCGGACACTCAGACTTAATCGGTGGCGCCGTTATCACTAATCAATCTACAATAGCCGATAAAATTGATGTAATTAAAACAACCATCGGTGCTATTGCTTCACCTTTTGATGCTTATCTTGCATTAAGGGGATTAAAAACTTTAGATCTTCGCATGACAAGACAATGCGCTAATGCACTGACAATTGCCAAGTTTTTAAATAATCATCGTAATATCACAAAAGTATACTATCCAGGGCTATCAGATAATCCCCAGTATCATATTTGTCAGACACAAATGAAAACTGGTGGCGCTGTTGTTACCATTAACATTAATGGCAATCGAGATAACGTAAAAAATATTATCAGCAAATTGCAATATTTTGTTCTGGCCGAGTCATTAGGTGGTGTTGAAAGCATGGTAAATCATTCAGCAACCATGTCTCATGCCGCTATGACTGAAGATGAAAGAGTAAAAATGGGCATTTACGATACAACATTACGTCTATCCGTAGGGATAGAAGATATTGACGATCTACTTAACGATTTAGAGCAAGCACTTAATTTTTAATACTCAGCTAGAGACAGGGTATCGCAATGAATGACTACGGAATTTGGACAGTAATTACGCCGCTTATCACTATTATACTCGCGATAATAACACGTCAAGTGATCTTATCATTATTGATAGGTATTTTAGTTGGTTATACCGTTATTAACGATCACAATATTTTGTTAGGCATTCAAGCAACACTAACAGGAATTATTGCTACTTTTGCCTCCCCCGGCAATACACAAACTATTATTTTTATTTTGTTAATTGGCGGAATTATGCGGTTAATTAGCGTCACCGGCGGTGTTAGAAGCTTAGTATATTTACTAACCAATAAAACGCGTTTAATAAAAAATAAAAAAGCAATTCAACTGCTAGCCATGTTTATTTCAATAATCATTTTTATTGAGAGTTCTATTAATCAATTAGTCGCTGGTGCTTCCACTAAAAATATTGCTAGATATTATGGTGTTTCCGCAGAAAAAATGGCCTATATTATTCAAACCTCTGGTGTCTCTGTATGTTCTTCTGTCATGATCAATGGTTGGGGAGCGGCCATGATGGGAGTTATTGGTGTACAAATTTCTAAAGGTTTTATCTCTGGCGAACCATTCGAAATCCTTGCTACCGCTATGCCATATAATATTATGGCTTGGTTATCACTAGCTTCAGTACTATTTTATATCCTCACCGATTATTCATGGGGGCCGATGAAAATAGCTGAACAAAAAGCGATTGCCAATCAACATCGATCTCATCAGCCATCTTCCATTACTGATGAGGAAGTCATTAATCATCCAGCAACCAAAACTGTATTGAACTTTTTTATTCCTATTCTGGCAACGGTTTTAATGGTACCTATCGCTCTATATATCACCGGTAATGGCGAGTTCACTAAAGGCAGTGGCTCAACCTCAGTTTACTGGGCAGTTATGTTTGGTACTTTAGTCTCGTTTATCTGGTTTTTAGCCCGCCGCATTTTGACGATCGAAAGTTTCTTTAAGGAAATTTATATCGGTTATGCCAGCATGATCAAAATTAGCTCAGTGATGATTTTAGCTTTTTTAATGGGCAATGTTTCTGCCGATCTTAATACTGGTGCTTATATTGCACAAATTTCTTCAGGCGTGTTGCCGGCAGGGTTTTCGATAGCTTTCATTTTCTTAATCAGCGCTATCATGTCATTAGCAACCGGTACTTCGTGGGGAACTTTTGCTATTATGATCCCAATTGGCGTGCAATTAGCGCTTTCCGTTAATATGCCTACCGAATTAATGATCGGAGCAGCAATTACCGGCTCGATTTTTGGTGATATGACTTCGCCAATTTCTAGCGACGCCATCGTTGCTTCAATGGCAACTGATTGTGATCATATTGAACATATCAGAACCCAGATGTCTTATGCTATTGTTACCGCAATAATCGTATTAATTATTTATCTCTATTTAGGATTCAGCCAATAAGACAAAATGGCATGTATAGAGAAACAGCGCTATCAATAAAGATGTAAGATGAATTAATAGCATTTATAATACGATGCAAATATTATTATTAAAAAAATTATATGATTAATTATAATTTATGTAGCAATAGCAAGGAGAAGGTGTGCAATATCAACAGCCTATTCGTCGTTTAAGGCGATTACGTCAAACAGAAGCAGTTCGCGCTTTATTTAAAGAAACAATTTTAACGCTAAATGATCTTATATTGCCCATTTTCGTGGAAGAAGAAATTAAAGATTATCAGCCTATTGCAACTATGCCTGGAATTTTTCGTATCCCGGAACACAAGTTACCTTATGAAATCGAACGGATCGCTAAAGCCGGGCTCAAGTCAGTGATGTTATTTGGTATTTCCCATCATCTTGACGAAACAGGTAGCGATAGCTGGCAAGAGAATGGTTTAGTTGCCCGTATGTCAAAAACCTGCAAGGATAGCGTACCCGATATGCTAGTCATGTCAGATACTTGTTTCTGTGAATACACCTCTCACGGCCACTGTGGTGTTTTAGGTAGCAATGGCGTTGATAATGACGCAACATTACTCAACCTCGGCCGACAAGCAGTCACTGCGGCAAATGCTGGTGCTGATTTTATTGCGCCCTCTGCCGCAATGGACGGGCAAGTCAAGGCAATTCGTGAGGCGCTGGATAAAGCAGGTTTTACTAATACCGGTATTATGTCCTATTCAACCAAATTTGCATCTAACCTTTATGGCCCTTTTCGCGAAGCGGCAGGCTCTTGCTTAATTGGTGATCGTAAAAGTTATCAAATGGATCCAATGAATCGTCATGAAGCAATTAGAGAATCATTGATAGATGAGCAAGAAGGCGCTGAGGTTTTAATGATAAAACCTGCTGGTGCTTATCTCGATATTATTCGTGATATTCGTGAGCGAACCGAACTACCATTAGCAGCTTACCAGGTCAGCGGTGAATATGCCCAAATTAAATTTGCTGCTCAAGCAGGCGCGATTAATGAAATCGATGTTGCGCTAGAAACATTAGGTGCCATCAAACGTGCCGGTGCTAATCTGATTTTGAGCTATTTTGCGTTAGATTTAGCAGAAAAAGAGTGTCTTTAAGCAATTTAGGTTGACAAAAATTGTCAGATGCTAGCGATTCTGAATTAATTGATAAATCACTATACCAAGGTAAGTTACCAATAAGGTACTAACCACATGAATTAAGATTTCCAAAAATCCATGATAGTAGCGCTGTTGCTGAAAGGAGAGCATAACTTCCAATGAAAAGGTAGAAAAAGTTGATAAACCACCACAAAAACCGGTCATTACCATCAATCGCCACTCAGGTGATAGGGTATAATGGTCACGAGTTTCGCAGTCTCTAAAAAAGAAGTATAAATTTAAAAACAAGAAAAAATAAGGATGTTCATATTTTGTCCGGTTATCCATGCATTAAAGATATCTATAAAATATTCTTGCAAGTAAGCAGTGTAAGATACTCTAGTTTGGCGTTATCAGAAGTCAGCCCATCGCCTTTATCTCATGACACGGTTAGCCGATGGTTAAAAAGTAGATGTTTCCGCCCTAAAGACCTATGGCGATTAGTTGAACCTTCTATAGACAAAAAAAG
>NZ_NHNG01000159.1:0-847 GCF_002287155.1 Arsenophonus sp. ENCA | reverse complement strand
TGAGCAAAAATGGGCGCCGTCACGATAAACGCTTACTCGATAAAGTCGATATAATTCGCCATATTCCTCCTGAGGTAACCATCTGGGCAGATACCGGTTTTCAAGGTATAGATAAACAGCATCCTAATACACAAATCCCAAAAAAAGGAACTCGAAAAAGACCTTTATCGCCTGAACAAAAACAAGAAAATAAAATAATCTCGGGCATCCGTATTACAGTTGAACACGCCATCGCGGGTATCAAGCGCCTCGGTTGCATGACCCAAATTTTACGGAATCGTAGACCCTTTATTGATGATACCTTCTTACTCCTTAGCGCAGGTCTTTGGAATTTCCATCTCAGAACAGCGTAAAATTTACTTCAATCACCGAAACACCCTTATTTCACTATTAAGCAACACGCTTTAAATCTGTCATTTTGACATTGGTATCAACCTTACCCTCGCTATCGCTAAAACCAGAAGGAACGCCACTACTCAAAAAGAATTTAATCATCTCGGAGTTCATGCTGCACCCCCGATACTACGAAGGTACTCACGCTGACGGGTTGTAAGGTGTTTTGACGTGTGAGCAAAGCTCAAAAGCTGCTCGATTGATATGCCGCACGCTTTCATTATGCGTGCAATATGCGTACTATTTCGCATAGCTCAACTCCTAGTATGTTTAGGTTTTGGGTTAGCTATTCGTGGGTGCGACAACACCTACGAGTAGCGATTAATTTGTATTAGTCTTAACTTAATCTGACAATTCTGATTTAAAAAAGAAAGTTACCGGTTTTAATTAACATCATTAGATAATTAAATAAAAGGTAATTTTATGTATCAAACAAATAATCCTATCATCAAAC
>NZ_NHNG01000025.1:0-848 GCF_002287155.1 Arsenophonus sp. ENCA | reverse complement strand
TACAGGTTTCGATCTTGACCAGCGGGTCACCCAACTTGTCGATCGTCTGTTGGTGATACTGGTTTGCAAAGAGGTCATTCTTAATGGCGCTGCGTTTCTTCATGGTGGTTAGCTCAGTAGACCAGCTTCCGATAACTTTATCAGCAAAATCAAACTCGGCTTAGGTTTTTCGAGGTGCCCATAAATAAATAAGGCTTTCGGATAGATTTTTCTTAGAATCTGCCGGTTAGAATTTTCAGAGCAAAACAGCTCAATTTGATATTTTTTTGTCTCAGCTATCACTGCGTCATGGAAATAACCGGCATCCAATAACAATTTGTTTGGGGTATATCCCGATAAATTGAAACTCTGTGCTAATAAATCTGGTATAACCTTTGTTTCACTGGATGGATCGACAGTCTGGGCAACAATAATGCGTCCAGAGTTGACTAGAACAGATGGTTTATAGGCAGTTGAGAATCCCTTTCCACGCTTAAGTTTCTGGACGACAGCTTCTGGCTCTCTTGGGTTAATGCGCAGTTGGCTGCCATCTTTACCTTCACGAGTTTCGCACAAAACTAATTTGGGTACGCTAATAAAACACGGATGTGCTCAGCAATAGCATTTTTGATTACGTCCCAATTTTGTTGATAAAGGGTTATTTTTTCAGATATACGACGTTTATGTTGTTCAAACCACGCAGAAATAGCGAGAAAAATATGATTTCTTTGCGCTCGGCTCGTGCGAGCCTGACAGCGTTCAATACCACAATTTTGTTTAACTTCTCGATGATAAACTTCAACAGACCAACGGGCATCCATGATAGATTTGACGTATTCACGGGTGGGATTCTCTTTGTTTGTTACTAT
>NZ_NHNG01000410.1:0-4824 GCF_002287155.1 Arsenophonus sp. ENCA | reverse complement strand
AGCACCCACGACAGTCAGCATTTCGAAAGGGTCATTGACAAGGCCAACACCAATCGCAATATCTACGCCGACCGAGGCTATCCCTCTGCGGAGCGGGAAGCTTGGCTGAAGGCAAACGGCTATAGGAGCCAGATTCAGCGTAAAGGCCATCGAAACAAACCGTTGTCCAAGACTCAGCAAGGGCGAAACCACAGGATTGCAAAGACTAGGGCACGGGTTGAACATGCATTTGCGGCGATGGAACAAATGGGTAGAAAACTGATCCGCACCATTGGACAGGTGCGCGCTAATTTTGCCATGACGATGATGGCAGCATGTTACAACCTAAAGCGGTTGGCGTACTTCCAGAGCGCGTGCATCGTGGCTTTCTGACGCCCAGAATGGGTCAAATGGCCCTAGCCAGGGCAATGTGCGATAGAATCAGTAGCGTGATAATCAAAAAAAATCTAATTATTTAGAATGAAAGCCAAGGGTTAATTGAAAATCTTGAGTTTTTCGAGGTGCCCATTAACCTCACAAATTATTAAAATCCGTTATTGGAGCATTTAACTGTTGCTTATTCCAACGTTTAGTACGCTCATCTTCAAGCATTTTTTCGCGCTGCTCGGAGGCTTTGACACTCATTTCCCATTGTGTCGTCAGCGTATTAAGCATAACAGATTTCAACTGAATACTGTTCGCCAAATCCTGTGATTCTTTCAGGTCTTTTGATAACGCAACACGTTGTGAAAGCTGATTAATCTCACCTAATGAATGGCTCACCTGCTTTTGTATTTCATCCGTCTGTTCTAGCTGAATAGCCTTGTTGATGACCTGCTGCTTGCAGATATTTGCATAATTTCTGGATTGCTCAGTATTGCAGGTATCAAAGATTTTGTATTTCTGATACAGCACATCAAACTGCGCGGGAGAACGGCCAGAGAGAAGAAGTTCATTCAGTGCCTGCCCCGGTTGGCGCAGCTTTTCGAGATCAGCCTTGAGGTTTTTGACTTGAGTAATAAAGCTAGCAATATCACGAACGCCTGTAGCGGTCGCAAGCTGCTGCTTGTAAGCGGCTATCTGGTCTTTATAATGCTGCGCCGTTTGTAACCATTGTTTAGCTTCCTTAGCCCACTGCTGGGCATTTTCCAACTTTGATGTGAGGTCAAAAACAGGAATACCGCCCGCTGTTGCTTGTAAACTGAACAGCAGGCAAGACAATATTGCCATGTTAAATGATTTCTCTTTCATATATCACCGTATTGATTATATTAAAGTGCTTTAGCAAGATAGTTATCCAGCCATTCATGAGGTTGCATGCCTTCCCTGTAAAGCGACTCAAAGATTTCAAGATTGGGGGCATCACCGCTCATCACTTTGGTGTATTTTCCTACCCCAGAGAGATCAAGCGTCACCCGTGCGGCAAAACGTTTTATATCACCACGCCTGAACTGGTTTTTTACCACAACATATTGACGGGCCTGTGGATCCAGTCCTTTTAAAATATCAAACACTTCCGGTTCTATTTTCATGCCATCGACATAATCCTTGCGATCTGCCATCGGATTAGCCGCTAAAATTTGTGTACCGCACTGTTCGATAACCGCAGGCGCAATCTCATCCTTAATAATTTCAGCCGGAGACTGGGTAGCAACGACCAGCATACCGTTTAATTTACGTATAGTTTTCAGCTTATTATAGGCAAAATCCTTGAATACAGGGTCTCGGATCCATTTCCAGAATTCATCCATGAAAATAACGAGACGACGGCCATCAAGCAGACTGGTTATACGGTACAACAGATAAAACGATATCGGGGCACACACATCGGCATTATCCAGAAACTCCGTCCCATCGATGCCGAAGTTATCGCAGTGGCTTATATCGAACGTATCAGCATCGTTATCAAACACCCAGCCGAAATCCCCACCCTGCGCCCACTGTGACAGCCGGATATCCAGCCCATTTTCCTGCGCTTCCCTGGTGGCCGGTTCCGCCAGTTGTTCTCTGAGCCGGGTAATACCAAAACGACGATACGCCGGTTCATCACTCATAACGGCATTAACCGCATAGCTCAGTCGGCGCTCCTGACGCTCCGTGATAGTGGCCCCGTTACGGGTACACAGGATTTTCATCAATTGCTTAATGAAATTGATATTGTGTTTTGTTGGCTGAAGGGAAAATGGATTCCAGCCCGTAGGCTCACCGCTGACCACCCGGTAATAACGCCCGCCTAGTGCGCGAATGTTCATTTCCGCGCCCCGGTCTTTATCCAGATAAACGGTCGTCAGCCGTTTGGTTTTCGCATCCGGCGGAAAACTTTCCGGCAACGCATATTTTTGCTGCGTATTTTGAAGGAAGGTCATTAGCATGGTTTTTCCCGAACCATTTGTCCCAATCAGTGCGGTACTCGCAGGATTTTTCTCATTAAATTCATCCTTATCGGCCAGTGTGTTATGCAAATTAAGGTAGTATCCACCCCCGGCGGGCGTACGTAACAACGCCATCGCATCCCCCCAGGGCGCTCTATCGCGCTTACCGGGATAGAAATTATGCAGTGCCGCCATTTCCACGAAATTTTGACTGCTCAGTTCACCTTTACGGGGCCGCAAAGGGTAATTCCCGGGAAGCTGGGCCATATACGCCGCTGATAATGACAATTCCGCCGGAACCGGAGTAATACCGATATTATTTAGGGCATTACTGATTTCCTGCGTGTCAATCACCAGCCCTTTCAGGGAGTCAGCGTAAACCATCAACGAAAAATGGTGACGACCATAGGCGATTTTCCCTGACATCAATAAATCAAGCGCCACATCAAGATCAAGACGCTGTGATACCGCATCATCATCAGCGCTCATCAGAAGACGACGGGTGCGCTTAATGGCTTTTTGTGCTTCGTTGCGGGACATACAGGTATAAGATTGGGTGATCACATAATCACAGGGAGCATAAAGCAACGTATCCATCATGCCGGTCGCGGTTTCTTCTGAAAACTCCTTGACCTCCAAACCACGAAAATAATGCTTGTCATTAACATGGTTAATCTGCCCCGATTCGGCTGAGAAAAATAGCGCCGCTGCTCCCATTACCGTATAAGCCGGGGTACGGGTAACACGCACTTTACGCCACTCATGGGTTAACAAGTATTCATAAAAAGCCAGTTGGGACGAAAAAACCGAGTTATCCTCAACAAAAGTCCCTAGCACCTGTGCGCCATAACGAGAAAGCGCGGTATCGAGTGACGCTTTGATTTCCAGCATCTCCCCCAATGCCCCCTCGAGTTCACGTAACTTTTGTCCTTCTTTCATCCTTTTTCGCTCTGCTTTTTCAAAGCGCACCAACGGCAGGTAGCAAACCGTGAAAAAAAGACGGTTGCGGCGGAAGGCTCTTTTTTCGAGAGAGGAATAGTAAAGAAAGCTGATTTCATCGGCATAAGGATTGCCCGATATTTTATGCAACGTATCGTGGTACTTTTCCCGCACATTATGGATATAAAAAGTGACCGGGTAGCCTTCAAATGATCGTATTACGCCATGAAGCTGATTTGTCGCCGCTTCAAGCGTTTCATTCGATTCACAATCAAACGGCATTCCCAGTAATTCCCATGTGCAGAACAAATCACTTTTTGGCGAACGAACCACATTTTCGTGAATATGAGAGGAATACGGCAGGTACTTTTTAACCGTAGCACACTGATTAAGTTTCATTGCATCGATAAACTCCTTGATATCAACGTCTTCATGCTCGACAGGCATAAATGCCGTTGCACCCAATAAACGGTTAGCGACCGGCTTTCCTCTTGCCATGAGCCATACGGCCAGCAGATTAAAACGCAGGGGTTCTTTTCTGGTCAGGGATTTCATCACCAGAAACTCAACGGGAAGTAGCGCCAGAAAAAAAGTCGATGTCCAGATGGCGACAATGATAGTGAACCCACTCATTCCCAACAACGGCACCATCGGCACACCCCAGAGTGCCGCCGGTCGCTTCATCGCCTTAAGCAATTTAGCCATACGTAATCGTCCTTTTAGCCCATCAGCAGCGCGCCAATTTCAGTACCACCGCCAATCAGGATACCGCCAATAATAATGTTGCCGCACTGTGAAAGACTTTCCCCCTTCCAGAGGGTTTTGTAACCCACCCAAATGACGGCAACTGTTATCGTGATGGCCGCCAATCCATGCAAACCCGTAGCCACTTTCTGCATAATCGTCGTGGCACGGACAAACCCATCAGCCAACGCGGGATTAATCGTGAACACGCTAAAAGCCAATGCGAACAATGACGCTGAGATACGATGAGTTACATGTTTAAACTGATTAAACAAATTCATTTTTTTTCCTTGTATTGATGATGACCCCGCACGACCTGTGCCGGGTAATAGACCTTGACATTGTTTTCCTTCAATGCGGATGGAACACCGCGTACCACTTCGGCGGGCCACATAAGGCGAGTACGGGAAGGGGGCGAAACAGAAACAGGAGTAACCGTTGCCGTCGTCTGTTTATCCTGACGCGTTCCGGGCACAGCATAGGGATGAGTCGAGGCCAAATAACCGATACGCTGTATGTAACTTGTCTGAGAAAACGCCGCTTCGGATTGCTGTCCGGTATTAAAATTCCCGGCGTAATAGCAACTCAATGCCCTTTTCAGCGTACCGCCCCGCTGGTAGCAATCCGTGATAATCTTTTCAAAAACCGAAAGATTGGTACAAGAAACTAGTTGCTGAATAGAGACTTGCATTTTTTGTCACGCTATTGAGAATAAAAAGAGGTTTAACTTAGAGAATAAAGGTTTGAAATGATCAACAAAGAGCGGCTGTTACGAGATAATCGTTTATGT
>NZ_NHNG01000296.1:0-509 GCF_002287155.1 Arsenophonus sp. ENCA | reverse complement strand
CCTGTTTTTCCTCAGCGTGGTTACCCAGACCCAACCATGAGAGCGAATTGATTTCAGATTATCTAGGCTAGAATACCAGGCATCCATCACTACCGCTTCTGGCATGATCCCTCTTTTTTTAGCAAGAGCCAGCATTTCGGAAAAGTGCGTGTTTTTTGTTTTTCCATCAGAATCTTTATCATAAATACGATAGTCAATAGGAATTGATTCAACACTTGTCAGATCATGCCAAAGCAAATTAACCAAACCTATGCCAGCAATAACATCATGCTTATTACCTGAATATTGATAATGAACCATCTCTATTTTTCTACTACAAACTAGTTGCTGAATAGAGACTTGCATTTTTTGTCACGCTATTGAGAATAAAAAGAGGTTTAACTTAGAGAATAAAGGTTTGAAATGATCAACAAAGAGCGGCTGTTACGAGATAATCGTTTATGTAAAGCAATCATTGGATTATCAGTCGAAGAATTGAAAAATTTAGCCGCTGAATTTTCAGCTTGTTA
>NZ_NHNG01000128.1:0-855 GCF_002287155.1 Arsenophonus sp. ENCA | reverse complement strand
GATTCCTATAGGGACTAAACAAATACGATTATCAAAAATGGGTAAAGATCGTAATGTGTTAGTCAATCAACTTACAGGAGAAGTTTTAGGAACGCATGTAACAACTTACAAAAAAGTTGATAGAGGAAAATTTATAAAACTTTTCGCTGAAAATATAGCGATGACTTTTGAATTAGGTTCTGCTGGGCTTAAAGCCTTAAATGTATTGATTTTTACTGTGCAAAATTCAGGAATGAACAAAGATAGAGTTGTATTAGATAAATACGCTTTAGAAGAATTTTTATCTGACTCAGGTCAAAAATTATCTCAAGCAACATTTACTAGAGGAATTAAAGAGCTAGTGGGGGCTCAAATAATCGCAAGATGTTTAAAGCAAGGAGATTATTTTATTAACCCAAATTTTATTTTTAATGGAGATAGAGTTGCATTTACTACAGCAATAGAAAAACAAGATTAAATTAGCGGTACTTGAAGGGACGGCAATCCCAACAAGCACCTGATCTAACAACCTAAGCTAATCAAGGAAGCAGCCTAGCGGCTGCAAATCGATATCGGGTAGAATGGTGGTACCTTGAACTTCTGGAAATCATATAAAATTACCCCCGTGCTTTCTGAATTCACTCCTCGCCCTCTAAAAACGTTGTTTCAGCGAAACGGTGCTTGGGCCGAACTGCTAAACACTTACCCACTGAGGCCTGTTGAAGTAGAAGTTGTCACCAAAATGCTAGCTTGTGGCACACCACTTATGGGAAGCCGCGAATTATGCTGTGAGAATACCCATTGTCCACATCGGCGCCTTATTTACCAAAGCTGTAAAGGTCGGGGATGCCCGAGCTGCGGCAAAAAGGCCACCGA
>NZ_NHNG01000627.1:0-509 GCF_002287155.1 Arsenophonus sp. ENCA | reverse complement strand
AATACAAGAAGAACCTATACGTTATGATCCTTCAATTAACAATGAAGAAAAACCTAATTCACCAGCAGTAAATTATGTCGATTATCTTATTGGATCTGCTATTGAAAAACGGGCATCAGACATTCATATTGAGCCATTTAAGACCGGTGCCAAAATTCGAATCAGAGTTGATGGTAAATTATTTTATGTTCCTTCACCACCAGTCGAAAATTGCGCAGAAATATTTGCCCGATTAAAAATATTGGCAAAATTAAATATTGCAGAAAAGCGCTTGCCTCAAGATGGGCAACTTGAATGGATCAGCCGTGATATCCACTATGCTATTCGCATTTCAACATTACCAACTCTTTATGGTGAAAAAATAGTTTTAAGGATATTAAATACTAAAAACCATTATTCTTTAGAACAACTAGGTATAAAAAATAATTTTCTTGTCATTTTAAAACAAAAACTTTCTCTGCCACAAGGAATGATTCTTGTCACTGGGCCAACTGGAAGTGGTAAAACAG
>NZ_NHNG01000084.1:0-4875 GCF_002287155.1 Arsenophonus sp. ENCA | reverse complement strand
GTAAAGGCCATCGAAACAAACCGTTGTCCAAGACTCAGCAAGGGCGAAACCACAGGATTGCAAAGACTAGGGCACGGGTTGAACATGCATTTGCGGCGATGGAACAAATGGGTAGAAAACTGATCCGCACCATTGGACAGGTGCGCGCTAATTTTGCCATGACGATGATGGCAGCATGTTACAACCTAAAGCGGTTGGCGTACTTCCAGAGCGCGTGCATCGTGGCTTTCTGACGCCCAGAATGGGTCAAATGGCCCTAGCCAGGGCAATGTGCGATAGAATCAGTAACGTGATAATCAAAAAAAATCTAATTATTTAGAATGAAAGCCAAGGGTTAATTGAAAATCTTGAGTTTTTCGAGGTGCCCTTTAGCACCTAACATTTTTAAATAGTCTACATCGCTAATTCCTACTTTACCTAATGCCCTTTCTATCGACATATTCATATTAGGCAAGTCTTTGATCCTGATATGTGAATGCTGTTTCTGAGATAACTCTTCCACGGCCGCTTTATAAGCGAGATCAATGTAATAACATAAAAGTAAATTATCATTCCAAAGTATTTCATTGATAAAAAAATACTTTAATATAAGATGAACGCCTTTCTTGGTATAAATCAGTTTTTGCAATCCAGACACTTCAAATTGAAGTTCAGCAAATAAACAACCTCGCAAATAAAACTCGCCATCCAATACCTGCCCAATAATGACATGATTGACTAGAATACAATAACCCCCGAAATGCGGTTTTTTCTTTATATGGCCATAATTTTCCATTAGGCTTTGCAAACAAGAAAAACGAGAATCAAATAAAAGCATAATTGCCACTCTCCATGTGAACGCTCACAAATCTAATATTTTTATACTTCTCCATATTTTAATCAGTTAAAATAGTAAGAAAATTTATTAAGTTATTTTACCCATTTTTAAAACCCCCTAGATTATTGTAAAACCGCGTATACATAAGGCATCGAATAAAACCTTAAGCATCGTTTAATATTAAATATAGCTAAATAAATATCTTACCAATTACAAAACATAACTTAATAGTTACCCTTTATATTCAATATTTATAATAAATAAACTGTCGCATATATCCACTTAACTCATTAATAGTTAATAAAAATATTCTACTTAACAGGCAGAATAAAAAATACGCAATCCTATCCAAACTGCAACAATTAAATGTTCAATTAAGCAGAAAAATTAATTTTTTGCGAAGCGCTTTGTAAAAATCGGCTTGATATTATATGAATATACAATTACTGTATATGCGTACAGTAATAAACTGAGGTCAATATGAATACCAACACATGGAATTACCCAATAAAAACAGAGAATCAACCTAGTAATGTCCAAAATTTACTATTACCAAATTATAGAAATGCGCCAGTATATTCAAACGGCGTAGTTAATGAATGGGTATATAATGAAAATAATCCTATAGTTGAAGTACTTCTGAGATCATTATTACACCGGCTTCGCGATGAATCTCGTTGGCTATTATGGCTAAATCCTAACCGAAAATTAAGCCGTAATTGGTTGATTAATTCAGAGCTACCATTAAATAAAACAGTACAAATAAATTCACTAAGCCCAGAAATGAGCGTTATTGCTATGATAAAAGCATTATCTAGCGGCAATTGCAGTATTGTCTTAGGCTGGTTACCGACTTTATCACCATCATGTTTACAACATTTAGAACATGCAGCACAGCTAGGAAAAAGCATAGGCTTTGTTATGCGGCCTGAAAATATAAATTGTACCCACGGACATTCTAATCAGCTAAAAATTCATTCTAATTATTATCACTAGCCTAGATTAGGATTATTCCCAATCCATTTGATGAATTGTAAACGACAATAGACAAAAACAAAAAAAAATAATATAAATCATTTGGTTAATTCTTTAACCATGGCAATATAGTTATAAATTATATCTATAATTCACCGATTGCCTTTTAAAAAGTTAATGAGATTAATGTTTCCTCTACTTGTAACTTTTGAAGTTCGTTGTAGACTTTACAACGTTAAGGTAGTGCTTTGATTCTACTTTTTATTTGAATAATTCCTTAGGCAGATAAAGTAGAAACGAAGATAGTAGAGCGTAATAACTTAACCAGCATTTTAAACCATACGGCTTATAAAAAAGCTCAAGAAGCTGATGCCTATATTGGATGATAACGAGGCGTAAAATGAAAAAGATAGCTATCGCAGTAGCAGTAGCAGTAGCAGTGGCAGCTTTCGCAACTGCAGCTCAGGCGGCACTCAAAGATAATACCTGGTATACCGGTGCTAAATTAGGTTGGTCACACTTTGAAGATACCGGCTTTCATCCTTACGATGAAAATGTTGGCAGTGGTAAAACTAAGCGCGATCAACTAGGCGCAGGTGCCTATGTTGGTTACCAAAATAATCAATATCTCGGTTTCGAATTAGGTTATGACTGGTTTGGCAGAATGAGATATTCTGGTCAGCCAAATAACGGTAGCCTGAAATCGATGGGTGTTCAATTAACCGCTCGTCTAAGCTATCCACTGACAGACGAATTAGATGTTTATGGTCGTCTCGGTGGTATGGTATGGCGGACTGATGCAAAAGCAAACGTATCCGGTCAAGATTCCTTTAAAGAGCATGACACTGGTGTTTCTCCAGTTTATGCGCTAGGGCTTGAATATGCTATTACCCCTGAATGGGCAACTCGTTTAGATTATCAATGGGTGAGTCATATTGGTGATAAAGATTCACTATCCGTTCGTCCAGATAATGGGATGTTGAGCGTTGGTGTTGCATATCGATTCAATCAAGACGCAGCGCCTGTGATTGTACCAGCACCAGCTCCAGCACCAATCGAAAACAAACGTTTTACTTTACGTTCTGACGTTTTATTTGAGTTCAATAAACATACCTTGAAGCCAGCAGGTAAAGCTGAACTTGATAAGTTGTATAGCGAACTAACGAATCTTGACCCAACTCAAGGTCGTGTGATGGTTCTTGGCTATACTGACCGTATTGGTTCACCATCCTATAACAAACCTTTATCTCAGAAACGCGCACATGAAGTTATGAGCTACCTGATTTCTAAAGGTATCCCTGCGAACGCAATTAGTTCACAAGGTCGCGGAGAACAAAATCCAGTAACAGGTAGTACTTGTAATAACGTAAAACCTCGCGCTGCATTAATTAATTGCTTAGCACCAGATCGTCGAGTTGAAATCGAGATCCAAGGTACTACAGAAGTAACTCCGCAACCGTAGTATCTGTTTAAAAAATTCTTTATTTACAAATAAAATAACCCTTTCTTAAAGGGTTATTTTTTGCTTAAAATTTATTGCTAAGATGGTTAAAAAATCCAGATTTAGATCCTATTTTTACGCTAGTCACCCAGAATATTTTGCAAATCCTGCTTAAATGTCGACATTTGGTTTGCATACTGGTCTTTTCTCTCTGCATCTTCAATAAGATGCACAATAGCTTCAGAGAGCGTGCAGCCTTGTTTTCTTGCTAAAATAGATAGTCTTTGCCAGACAAGAAAATCTAAATCGATAGATTTTTTACATGAGTGCTGATGCTCGGCATTAAAATGTCGCTTTCTGCGGGCTCTAATTGTTTGTTTCATTCGATTAGATAAATCTGGCGACATATGATTTTTTATCCAGTTTATCACTTTTGTTGGGGTATTCTCTAATTTCAACAGTTGCTCAATCGCATCCTGAACGGCGCTTTTTTCTATATACTTAGTGATATTCTCACCATCGCGATACTTTTTAACCAAGTAATCCCATTTCCAACCACACTCAAGATTTTCAAGCTGTTGATATTTCATAATCATCTCTGTGACAACGTAACTTATGTAATTATAACAACATTTAAAAATAAAAACGTTTGGTTTTTTAACCAACTTAAATAAAATCTTAGTAAGAAAACACACTATATTGAAATGTTAGCAAAAAATATAATTTTTCCTATTTATACAAGTCAATCGACAAAAAATAATAATTAGTGCGATAAAATATGATTATTCACATTTATAGTTAGTAACTTTCACTATGTTCTAAATTGAAATAATACATTCTATCTAATGTATTAGTGGTTTTTGTCATTAGCTTACTACTTGGATATTAACCATTAGTTACTAATGTTCAGTCCCAAATTATTTACATTGACTAGACTTTTACATTTTCTATTGCACTTATTACTACAGGGCACCTCGAAAAACTCAAGATTTTCAATTAACCCTTGGCTTTCATTCTAAATAATTAGATTTTTTTGATTATCACGTTACTGATTCTATCGCACATTGCCCTGGCTAGGGCCATTTAACCCATTCTGGGCGTCAGAAAGCCACGATGCACGCGCTCTGGAAGTACGCCAACCGCTTTAGGTTGTAACATGCTGCCATCATCGTCATGGCAAAATTAGCGCGCACCTGTCCAATGGTGCGGATCAGTTTTCTACCCATTTGTTCCATCGCCGCAAATGCATGTTCAACCCGTGCCCTAGTCTTTGCAATCCTGTGGTTTCGCCCTTGCTGAGTCTTGGACAACGGTTTGTTTCGATGGCCTTTACGCTGAATCTGGCTCCTATAGCCGTTTGCCTTCAGCCAAGCTTCCCGCTCCGCAGAGGGATAGCCTCGGTCGGCGTAGATATTGCGATTGGTGTTGGCCTTGTCAATGACCCTTTCGAAATGCTGACTGTCGTGGGTGCTGGCCGTATCGGTGACGATTTTTCTGATGAATTTGTACTTCTTATCCATGTTTACCGAAAGCTTATAGCCATAATGACTCTTACCGTGTTTTTTAGTCCACGTGGCGTCTAAATCTTTTTGTCGCCGCTTGGTTGGTTTCCAATGAGCAGGCATCGCTTCCTGCTTGAGTT
>NZ_NHNG01000060.1:0-858 GCF_002287155.1 Arsenophonus sp. ENCA | reverse complement strand
AACTCAAGCAGGAAGCGATGCCTGCTCATTGGAAACCAACCAAGCGGCGACAAAAAGATTTAGACGCCACGTGGACTAAAAAACACGGTAAGAGTCATTATGGCTATAAGCTTTCGGTAAACATGGATAAGAAGTACAAATTCATCAGAAAAATCGTCACCGATACGGCCAGCACCCACGACAGTCAGCATTTCGAAAGGGTCATTGACAAGGCCAACACCAATCGCAATATCTACGCCGACCGAGGCTATCCCTCTGCGGAGCGGGAAGCTTGGCTGAAGGCAAACGGCTATAGGAGCCAGATTCAGCGTAAAGGCCATCGAAACAAACCGTTGTCCAAGACTCAGCAAGGGCGAAACCACAGGATTGCAAAGACTAGGGCACGGGTTGAACATGCATTTGCGGCGATGGAACAAATGGGTAGAAAACTGATCCGCACCATTGGACAGGTGCGCGCTAATTTTGCCATGACGATGATGGCAGCATGTTACAACCTAAAGCGGTTGGCGTACTTCCAGAGCGCGTGCATCGTGGCTTTCTGACGCCCAGAATGGGTTAAATGGCCCTAGCCAGGGCAATGTGCGATAGAATCAGTAACGTGATAATCAAAAAAATCTAATTATTTAGAATGAAAGCCAAGGGTTAATTGAAAATCTTGAGTTTTTCGAGGTGCCCAATAATGTAAAAAATATTATGGAGATTAATTTTTTAAATATGGGAATATATATTTAATGTTAACGTAAATTAATGTAATTTTTTTTGTTAATTAAAAATGTGGGCTAAAATGTAATTTACAGCTATCCACTTTTAATGGAGCGTCCGATGAAAAAAATCTTAATAACCGGGTCAAGTGGTTTA
>NZ_NHNG01000522.1:0-4893 GCF_002287155.1 Arsenophonus sp. ENCA | reverse complement strand
CCAGTTACGTGGTCGGTTCGCAAATAGCGATTAATCGCATCGTGACTCATATCTTGCGTATGATCAGCAAAATTCGTCAAGGTATAATTGATGTGGCTTATCATTAGATACTGGCAGTAATTTAAGCGGCTTGGTTTCATTTGTAACACTCTACAGAATTTTTATTCTATTTTATGTGAAATTTGCGTAAGTCCTAAATATTTTTATTATATTACTTATTAATTGAACGACTATGTTGTTAAAATAAATAATGATAAATCGTAACTCATTGTTATTAATATTAAAAAAAGAAAACTAGAATAGGAATTACCTTATTTAGAGCTATCGAAAGGGTTGTTATTCTGCACAGGCATTATTCGTTACATCGGGGAAGAAATGAGCTTACCTTTTGTTATATTGGTTATTTTAATTATTTGCTTGTTTATATTAATTTTCTTTTTGTTTATCAAAGGAAAAAAAGGTAATGATATAAATAGATTACCTTTCTTAATACAAGCTAATTATCGTAAAATTACGTCTGATGAATATCAGATAATTTGTGACTATCTTAAATATACCAATTCTGAACAAATCTTAATAAAGACAAAAGAGGCTACAATAAGAAAATTATTTGATTTTCCTAAAAGAAATGCCTGGGTTTCTACTGGCTACAATGCAATAACACGCTTCTCTTTAATCAACGAACAAGATAATTTATGGCGCTATTTTATTGATTCTAAGGAAGTTCATTTACCCAGACAATTAGAACCTTACTTAACAACTCAAAATGTTATGGATGTTGTTGATACGGATACCTTACCGCTTGTTATCTCAGTAAATAATCATTTCTTGGGTAATTTTAAGCAAAATTTTAAAGAGTTTCATTTAACTAAAGAAATAACATTTCCACCAGTTAATGCCATTATTCAAGAGAGTGGTCAGCAATTAGTAAAGTTTATTAAGGTCAGAAAAGAGACATTAGAAGAGTATAAACTTAATCGATCGTTTAGTTTGTGGGGCGGTGGTGTTATTTGTGTTGGGTTAATTGTTTGTGCACTTTCGTTATTTGCTATTACTATTTTTTTTCCTTGGTTAATGTTGTTTGGCGGGCTAACTTTTATTATTGGAGTTTATCTTCTTTATCGGCCATATATTTTTCGTAAGAGATATCAACAGGATATTCGTTGTGTGGTAGGTAAACCTAAACGATGGGGTTTATTTGGTGAGTTTGATAAAGGTAAAAAACATAATATTTCATTGGCTGGAATTGATCTTATTTATCCATCTCATTGGGAGCCATTTCTGGAATATGAGATTGATCAGGCTATTAATATTGATATGTATGCAAACGGTTACGTTGTTCGTCAAGGACGTTATTTATCTTTACATGAAGAGGCTCGTCGTTATCCATATAAAAGATATGGCAAAAATTTAATGTTGGTGATAACCAGTTTTTTTCTTATGTTATTACTTCATTTCTATGAACCAGTTCATTTACCCGCGAGATTAATTTTTCATTGGCTTAATGGAGAAAATTATCTACAGACAACAAATTATGCCGAATTGGAAGTGATGCCGTTACAGATTGGTGACTATATTGCAGTTAAAGGTGTGGGTATGTGCTATGTACCTATTGATTTTATAGAAAAAGGAAATAGGTTTGATTTTCTTCCTTTTGATTGTTCAGGTATTTACTGGAATGATATAAACCCATCTCCTATACCTGAATCTGATATAGTTGAAAAAGTCTTTTCTCTTTCAACAACAGTTAAACAGCAGCTTTATTTTAATAATTTGGATCGTAAAGTTAATCAGCAACTTCGACGAGAGATTATGAAATCTGGTATGAATTTACTTAATAATTTCGCTGATATCATCTTAAAAACAAATTCATTATGCCCACTTAATAATGAGTGTTTTCGTTTAAAGAGCGCGTTAGTTAATTTAAGTGATACCTATGAATGGTCGGTACTTGTTACCAGAGCTAAAAATGGAAAATTAGCGGGTACCAATGTGATATTGCGGCCAGGTGGCGCAGAAACCTTGGAAAAACTGGTTAATGAAACGACATCTTTTTATATTAATAGAGAAATAGAAAAAGCTGCGGCGTTATTGAATACACCACCGACCAGAGGTGTATTACTTATCAGTGATGAAGCAAAACCGTTTGTAGATTTAGTTTCATTCCACTCTCCTGTTGTTGACTCTTATTCTCCATTACAAAAATGGCAAGAGCTGCAAAAATTGTCAGATATTTTAATGCATACTCCTTTTGAAGCAGAAGGTATTATTACTAAATTATTTGTCGATACAAAAGGTACGCGTCATATTATTTCACATAGTAAACCTAGTTCTATGTTACTTTTACGCTATATTAGTGCTTTTCTATTAAACTTGGTTTTAATGGCAACTTTTATATTAAATCTTATTTTGGTTATTACACGTAAGCGTATAAATAAGTGGCGATTAAAAAGTATTCGGCAATATTATGAGCATTGTTTCAATATTGTATCTTCCACTGACCAGCAAAAAAATATTTAACCTAATGAAAAAAAAAATGAAAACACAGTCAGATATGGATTTGATTATTCCACGAGTTTCGCACCAATAAAAAAACGCTCTATTTTTAAGTTTAATTCAGCATGATATATAAATAGTCAAAACCTTATAAATCAAATACAACTTATTGTAATTTAAGAAAATTTATGTTTTTTAGTAACTTGCAGATTAATCATTGCTTTTAAGCCATTTTTAGAATTTTATATGCCTGTGCGAAACTCGTGTATTCAATGCATTTTATTGAGTTAGAATAAGTCGAAGTCAGTTTTTGGTAGTATAAATATGGATGAAAAATGAGCTTAATTTTTAGAGCTATTTTATAATTCTATTTATCATTTTTAATAACCGCTTGCTTTAATAGCAGGCGGTTGATTTGGTGCTATTTAAGCCTAATTTGTTGGTGAATAATACGCTGCATTTCATCTTTTATATGAAGCTTTTCTTTTTTTAATTTGATGACGTTATCATTATAGCCTGCGCCATTTGGGCCTTCTAATTCAGTGATCTGTTTATCCAGTTGATGGTGTTTTTCAAATAGTGATTGGAAGCGTGGATGAAAACGTTTTAGGTGAGAAAATAACTCATGATCGGACACTAACATATAACCTCCGGCAAAATTATTGAGGGTCAATTTAAGTATAACAATAATTAAAATTTAACAACGGCGGACACAATAATTTACATTGTTAAATGTTATATATAATCATTTGATTTTTAATAATATTTACAAATTAATTGGTTGTTTTACTCTTTACGATTTTTTACTTTTTGACACGACAGTTATACTAAAAAGATGTTTGAATTAGCTAAGCATAAAAATTATTGTTATCAGTTATAGTTAATATCACTTTTATCACTATTTATAAAGTAGGATGTGGCAATGAATAAATATACCTTTCCATTACTGGCAATGCTCCTAACGACATCTTATGCGATGGCAAATGATAATCTGTCCAAAATCGCACCATACCCGGCCGCAGCAAAAGGGATGCTCCGCTATGTTATTCAGCTAGACAAAAAACCGAATGAAAATAATTTTATGGTAGAACTGGTTATTGGTAAATCAATGCTGGTTGATTGCAATCAGCATTGGTTTGGCGGGGATTTTGAGAAAAAAGAACTTAAAGGTTGGGGTTATGACTTTTATGAATTAAAAAAAGTATCCGGTCCTGCAGCAACCTTAATGGCTTGCCCAGATAAAAAGCAATCCAAGAAGTTTGTTACCACTCATCTCGGGGAAGGCAATAATATCGTTCGCTATAATAGTAAATTACCGATAGTGGTATATGTTCCAAACGATATGGCAGTTAAATATCGCGTGTGGTCAGCACCAGAAGAACTTAACAGTGCGAAGATCAAATAACGGTTTAATTTAACCAATAAGCCATCTCCTGTGAGATGGCTAGGTGTGTGTTTGGTTTATTTTAGCGAGCGACTAAAACAGTCATTTTTGCATGACGAACAATGCTAGTTGCGGTTGATCCTAGCAGGTAACTGGTAGAATTGGGGCTATGAGAACCAATAAGAATTAAATCGGCGTCAATATCTGATGCATAGCTTAAAATTTCCTCTTTTGTCGGGCCAATGCCTATTTTACAAGTAATTTGCCCTTTAGGAATGTTTACTTTCTTAATGATCTCTTTAAGTAGTTCGAGTGCAACTCGGCTGCGCTCCTCAGAATCTTGTTGGCTCTCTGGCGCCAATTCCCAAACGAAATGCAACAAAGTAAATCCTTGGTCATACATAGATAAAATTACTGTAATGACCCCATAAGAGATACTGTTGTATGAAGGGAAAACATTTGAACTTACATGAGCGTTTTTATATCGAAAAACGAATAATTGACGGTGTTACTCAGGCCACTATTGCTAGAGAATTGGGGCTTTCTCGTTCAACTGTCAGCAGGGAACTCAAACGTAATACTGATCCCGCTTTCCATGGACTTTATTCTTGCAGAAGAGCCGATACCTTAGCGAAAGCCAGACGTCTCAATAAATCTACACGAGATGCATTTAATCAACAAACCCCGCAAACGCAGGATTTTATCCGTAAGGAGCTTGCTTTACATACCTCGCCAGAAGTTATCAGTGGAAGGCTACGTTTGAAGCATGGTGTTTCTGTCAGCCACGAGTTTCGCACAAAACTAATTTGGGTACGCTAATAAAACACGGATGTGCTCAGCAATAGCATTTTTGATTACGTCCCAATTTTGTTGATAAAGGGTTATTTTTTCAGATATACGACGTTTATGTTGTTCAAACCACGCAGAAATAGCGAGAAAAATATGATTTCTTTGCGCTCGGCTCGTGCGAGCCTGACAGCGTTCAATACCACAATTTTGTTTAACTTCTCGAT
>NZ_NHNG01000136.1:0-863 GCF_002287155.1 Arsenophonus sp. ENCA | reverse complement strand
GAGTTAATCCAAAAACCTAGTGATAGTAGGAGTCGGACTATGAGAAATAGTACGCATATTGCACGCATAATGAAAGCGTGCGGCATATCAATCGAGCAGATTTTGAGTTTTGCTCACACATCAAAATACCTTACAACCCGTCAGCGTGAGTACCTTCGTAGTATCGGAGGTGTAGCATGAAATCCGAGATGATTAAATTCTTTTTGAGTAGCGGTGTGCCTTCTGGTTTAGTTGATAACGAAGGTAAAGTCGATACCAACGTCAAAATGACAGATTTACTCTATTTGCTTATTCATTTGCCTGAAATGGGAACGCTGATAGAGAGAATCCACAGCGAAAAATCGCCATTCTCTTTGATATGTAATTTGCCTGCTGATTTCAGGGAATCGCCCACCGTTTGGCAGTTCCATTTCTTACCGCTTTTTGATAACGAGAAGAGCTACATGGGAACATTCTTCCATGCCCATGAGTTCCTGTTTTTGTCACCGTTGGACTATGTCGATGGCATTCAACCTTATGCGGTTACCACCGAAAAACCTAACAAACTGTTCACTGATAAAGAGTGGAAAGTTCTGTTTTTCACAATGCACCGTTTTAGCAGCAAGGAAATCGCTAGACGGTTAAATATTGCGACTAGTACAACAGAGCACCACATTAAAAGTTTATACGAAAAACTCAACGTCCATTCTGCCTTTGAGTTAAGGACATTTGGCAAATCTCAAGGCTTTGACCGCTATATTCCGGTGAATATGCTTCCTCGTTCATGTGTTAACTCTGTTGGAGGTGCAGTATGAAATACACCTACATCATCAACGGATTTCGGCGAACCTATCAGGGTCGCCCTGATGTGCGTTTTACCTGTT
>NZ_NHNG01000199.1:0-872 GCF_002287155.1 Arsenophonus sp. ENCA | reverse complement strand
GCTTGGCAGCCCTTTATTACAAGGCTATTTAAAACGCAGCTGCAATGTCATGAAGCAGTTAAGTGACGAAGGCTTCACCGTGCTGGAACTTCAAATCAATGGGCGTACCTCACCGATGATTACCGTGGACTATGACCACCGTTGTGAGTTTCTGGCAAGCGATGGTCTGGCTATCCCAGTAAGAGAAGGAGAGGATGATTTTGGCCGATGGGTCGCTTACCAGATGAACTATCAAGACTGTTGTGTGACCTGGGAGGCTCGTCCATGACCAAAACGCGCATGCCATTATTGACAGAGGCTTGTGAGCATCGAATGGCAACCTGTCAGGAGGGATTAATGCTTAACCCCGCTGTGACCATTAAAAACCCGTCAGCGATGACCTGCCAGGCCATCCAGCAGCAGTTCAGGCAATGCTTGTCGGTAATGGACAACCTCAGCCAGGAAGGTTTTACCATCCGTCAGTTTACCGTTGATGGCTATAGCCGTCCGACCATTACCCTGCTGCATAACCGACGGTGTGATGCCTTACATAAAAAGGGGCATGCCGTTCGCTATGCCCTGGGTACCGACCATCAGGGTCGCTGGGAAAAATACCAGTTTCTGCAAGATAACTGCCGAATAACCTGGGAGGTACGTTAATCATGACAACACGCCCTGTCCATATTACCGCTCGCCAATCGGTTTATCTGTCAAAAACCGTGGATATTACCGAACAAGACTATGAAACCTATTTATCGATTTGCGAGAACTGCCGTGATTTTAATGAACAAGACCAGCGTCTTGGTGAACTAGCGGCCCGCTACAACATGAATTTATTTGAGCATATTCAACACAGTGACGCCCTTGAAGACATTATTTTCGAGCGCGTTTAA
>NZ_NHNG01000407.1:0-872 GCF_002287155.1 Arsenophonus sp. ENCA | reverse complement strand
AAAGGCATTACGCAAGGTATCGCCAGTGCCATCATCTGGTTTTGTGCCAATATTGATTTTTTTGATTTCTACCATCAGTTTACTTTCCTCTTGATGCTATCCGCCGTATATTTGCTTGAATCGGCGGTTAAGGCTTTGGGGGTACTGTTCCCCAGGTGAGATTATTCTGTTTGCCTTTCACTGTAATCTGAATGACTTCACTTGCGGGCGCATTGATGTCATTCATCTCCCAACCTGATAATGACAGAACCATTGTCGCTGTCCGCTTGTTTGGCAACTCAACATAAAGCTGTACTGTTTCTCTATTTTGTGCCGCATTTAAAAATGCCGTAAAATTTTCATTTTTGGGATCATCAACAAATCCGAGCGATTTCTCCGGGCCCTCAGGTAAATCTGCAATAAATTGTTTGTTTTTATCTATGAGTGTCGTGCAATCAATGAAGCTACCACTTAAGCCAGTAGCACCTAAGGCTTTACAATTGGCGAGCGGTTTCATCGTTTCAACACTATCAGTCGGTTTACCAAATTTAACCACTGTCCCCGCAGGGAGCGTGGCATATTCCGGCGAGGTTTTATTTTCAGACATAATAACTCCTATTCGTTAACGATGTTTTTCAATGCTAGCGCGAATTTCTGAGACCAAGGTATTAAGGATAAATTCACGGTGATAATCCAATGCGGGTCGGATAAAAGGGCGCGCTATCTGTTTAGCCGTACCAAACTCTTGGGCGCCCGCTTTCATTAAGTGTTTTTTTGAGGGACCAACTCTTACAGTGACGACTGTTTGTGTTTTATTATCATTTAGGCGACTTTGGGTGCGGATTTTAATGCTATCTCGCATATGTTCCTTGGTATTTAACACGTTATAACCC
>NZ_NHNG01000048.1:0-15889 GCF_002287155.1 Arsenophonus sp. ENCA | reverse complement strand
TGAGCATGGTAGATTCTTCCATAAAAAAACAGATAATTGAATATATCGCCCTGACCTTCCTTATAAATACGTGCTCGTAGCACAAGATACCGTTCGGTCTTGAAGACGATTATGAATATGTCACCAGCGTTTAATCTGACGTACAAGCTCTAAGCTTAAGGCAGAGTACAAACTCACCGGTAACATCCCAATGATCAGTTGGGGATCATTAACCTTTGAAAGTCAATGATCAAGATATAAGGCAGAGTTCCTTGGTCATAAAGTGACTAAGTACCATAAAACCTTAACAACTTATTTAACCAATTTATTAACAGCCGGATTTTCTATTGAGCGACTCATTGAGCCTCAGCCTGCTGATTATTTGTTAGATAAAATTGATGGCATGAGAGATGAGCTACGACGTCCGATGATGTTGCTGGTGGTTGCTGAAAAAGCATAAACAGTCTTACTGTTAGCGCTCGCTGGTGTTATTGATTGATATCAATATCAATATCGGTGATAGGCCGGCAACTACAGGCTAATATCTCATCTTTATCAATGAAAGCGATAGGTTTATGACGATATGCCACTTTTCCTTTTCGCAAACGTACCCGGCAGGCACCACAAAAGCCTTCCCGACATTGAAATTCAATTTGAATTTTACTCTGTTCCAGAGCATCAAGTAGACTAGTATGTTGTTCGGAATGAAAAGGGATCAGGATGCCCTGCGCGTTGCGCAGGGTAATTTTATAGCTTGCCATAACGGTTATAACTCAAAGTTACCCAATTCATCGGTATCGACCTGAGCATCAATTTGCCCTACCAAGTAAGAACTCACTTCTACTTCTTGTGGGGCCACCTGAACGTTATCAGAAACTAGCCAGGTGTTGATCCATGGGATTGGATTAGAACGCGTTTCGAAGGGTAATTTTAATCCAATCGCTTGCATACGAATATTGGTAATATATTCGATGTATTGACATAAAATATCTTTATTAAGACCGATCATAGAACCATTCGAGAAGAGATATTCTGCCCACTCCTTTTCCTGTTCGGCGGCTTGTACAAACAATTTGTAACACGCTTCTTCACACTCTTTGGCAATGATGGCCATTTCAGGATCATCTTGACCAGAACGCATCAGGTTTAACATATGTTGGGTGCCGGTGAGATGCAAAGCTTCATCACGGGCAATCAATTTAATAATTTTAGCGTTTCCTTCCATCAATTCACGTTCAGCAAAGGCAAATGAGCAAGCGAAGCTGACATAAAAACGAATCGCTTCTAATGCATTAACGCTCATCAAACATAAATAGAGCTGCTTTTTCAAATCGTGTAAAGAAATAATGACATTTTTGCCATTAATTGTATGATTGCCCTCACCTAACATATGGTAATAGCTGGTCATCTCAATTAAATCGTCATAATAAGTAGAAATATCTTTTGCCCGCTTTAAAATTTCGTCATTAGTTACGATATCGTCAAAAATAATTGATGGGTCATTAACAATATTACGAATAATATGAGTATAAGAGCGCGAATGAATAGTTTCTGAAAATGACCAGGTTTCTATCCAGGTTTCAAGTTCAGGAATTGAAATAAGGGGCAGTAGTGCCACGTTAGGGCTACGTCCTTGAATAGAATCTAATAGTGTTTGATATTTTAAGTTACTGATAAAAATGTGTTTTTCATGTTCAGGTAGCGCTTGATAATCAATACGATCACGAGAAACATCAATTTCTTCTGGGCGCCAGAAAAAAGAGAGTTGCTTTTCAATTAGCTGCTCGAAAATAGGATATTTTTGCTGATCATAACGGGCAACGTTGACAGGCTGTCCAAAGAACATTGGTTCTTGCAATTGATCGTTTTTGGTTTGCGAAAATGTTGTATATTGGTATTCCATATGTCCTCACGTTAAATCTTACAAGCGCCGCCATCACAATCGCTGTCAGCTGATTCAATCACCTCTTCAAGATCGGCTTGACTATCCTCTGCACCATCACGGGTATTATGGTAATAAAGCGTTTTTAACCCATATTTATAAGCGAGTAACAAATCTTTCAGTAATTGATTCATTGGAACTTTATTATTTGGGAAGCGGGTTGGATCATAATTCGTATTAGCAGAAATTGATTGATCAATAAATTTTTGCATAATACCAACCAACTGCAAATAACCGTCATTGTTGGGCATTTGCCATAACAGTTCATAATCATCTTTCAGGCGTTCGTATTCAGGTACAACTTGACGCAAAATACCATCTTTGGATGCTTTAATACTGATATAGCCTCGCGGTGGTTCAATGCCATTGGTGGCATTAGATATTTGCGAAGAAGTTTCTGATGGCATCAAGGCGGAAAGCGTTGAGTTACGCAAACCATATTGCTTGATATCTTTGCGTAAAGTTTGCCAATCATAATGTAGCGGTTCAGATGTTAGTCCATCTAATGATTTTTTATAACTATCAATCGGTAAAATACCTTTTGCATAAGTAGTTTCGTTAAACCATGGGCAAGCACCTTGCTCTTTTGCCAGTTCATTGGATGCTTTCAATAAATAATATTGGATCGCTTCAAAAGTTTTGTGGGTCAGATTATTGGCTCTACCATCAGAGTAGTGAACGCCATGTTTAGCTAAATAATAAGCATAATTTATGACGCCAATGCCTAAAGTACGACGACCCATAGAGCCTTTTTGCGCTGCAACAATCGGATAGTTTTGATAATCGAGCAGTGAATCTAATGCACGCACCGCTAATACCGCCAACTCCTCCAATTCATCCAATGAGGTAATGGCACCCAAATTAAAGGCGGAAAGAGTACAGAGAGCAATTTCACCATTTTCGTCGTTAACATCATTTAAGGGCCTGGTTGGCAAGGCGATTTCCAAACAGAGGTTTGATTGACGAATTGGCGCAACTTTAGCATCAAATGGACTATGGGTGTTACAGTGATCGACATTTTGAATATAAATACGTCCGGTTGACGCTCGCTCTTGCATCATAAGTGAAAATAGATCGAGCGCTTTAACGCGTTTTTGGCGTATGTTTGCGTCTTGCTCATATTTTAAATATAAACGTTCAAATTCGTTTTGATCAGCAAAAAATGCTTCATATAAGCCGGGCACATCAGAAGAGCTAAAGAGGGTAATTTCTTTACCTTTGATAAGGCGTTCATACATCAGTTTGTTAATTTGTACGCCATAGTCCAGGTGACGAACACGATTACCTTCAACGCCACGGTTATTTTTCAATACTAATAGGCTTTCAACCTCTAAATGCCAGAGCGGATAAAATAGCGTAGCGGCACCACCACGTACGCCACCTTGAGAACAAGATTTTACCGCAGTTTGGAAATGTTTATAGAACGGGATACAGCCTGTGTGAAATGCTTCACCTCCCCGAATTGGACTACCTAGTGCACGAATATGGCCGGCATTAATACCAATACCGGCACGCTGAGAAACATATTTTACAATCGCGCTGGAAGTGGCATTAATTGAATCAAGGCTATCGCCACATTCAATTAATACACAAGAACTAAATTGGCGGGTTGGGGTGCGTACCCCCGCCATAATCGGGGTAGGTAGTGAAATTTTGAAAGTTGAGATTGCATCATAAAAACGATGAATATAGTTTAACCGTGTCTCTTTTGGATAGCGTGAAAAAAGGCAAGCTGCAACAAGGATATAGAGAAACTGGGCACTTTCATAAATTTCACCACTTACCCGGTTTTGTACTAAGTATTTACCTTCTAATTGCTTAACTGCCGCATAGGAAAAATTCATGTCACGCCAGTGATCCAGAAAACTATCCATCTGGTCAAATTCTTCAGCTGTATAATCTGTCAGCAGATGCTTATCATATTTACCTATTTTAACCATATGCAAAACATGCTGATATAGTGCTGGTGGTTCAAATTGGCCATATGCTTTTTTGCGTAGATGGAAAATAGCTAATCGAGCTGCAAGATATTGGTAATCGGGTGTATCAGCTGAAATAAGATCTGCCGCCGCTTTGATCATAGTTTCGTGAATATCGGACGTTTTGATGCCATCATAAAACTGGATTTGAGAACGTAGCTCTACTTGTGAAACAGATACATCTTTTAGGCCTTCAGCCGCCCAGGTAATGACTTTATGGATTTTATCAAGATCAATGCGCTCTTTATGTCCATCACGTTTAGTGACTAACAGACTTTGGTTCATGGGTAGATACACCTAAAGTTAACTAGCTAAATATTTATCGATCACTGCACTCAATGGTTAATAACAAAATACAAAACGGTGGGCTGTTAATAGCATATTATGTTTGTATTTTGAACTAAAATGGAGAGCAGTAAACACAATATATAGTGTTTGATTGCGTTTATACTAACAAGATAATGGTATTTGCTACTTTTATCAAGTCTATAAAAAATGGGGTTTTTAGCAATAATCCAACGCTAAATTTTGTTAATTGGCCGATAACACTGTGTGATAATAGAAGAATATTATAATTTATGTTACCGGCAATAGTGAAAAATAAATTTAATAATGGCCTACTGACTGCTGCTTTCTTCAGCAAATGTTAACAATTATTTGTATTTGACAAATGCAACATATAATTAACATCAACATTCGAGCCTAACGAAAATTTGTCGCTGATCGGATTATAATGTAATCCGATCATATGCTGTTCTTGTAAAGAGGTTTTATCTATCCAACTGAGTAGCTCTGAAGGTCGAATAAATTTTTTTACATCATGAGTACCTTTGGGAACTATTTTTAAAATATGCTCAGCGGCAATAATTGCCAATAACCAGGCTTTTTTATTACGATTAATAGTAGAAAAAAATACATGACCGCCCGGTTTGACTAATTTTGCGCATGATTGAACGACAGACTCGGGATCGGGCACATGTTCCAGCATTTCCATACAGGTAACGATATCATAAGTTTTAGGGTATTTTTCGGCATGACTCTCAGCGGTTTCCTGTAGATAGTTGATCTGCATATTGCTTTCTAATGCATGGAGCTTTGCGACTTCCAGCGGCTCTGCGGCCATATCAATTCCTGTCACCAGGGCGCCTTCTTTAGCCATACTTTCTGATAAAATTCCGCCGCCGCAGCCAATATCGAGTACTTTTTTACCAAACAGACCATTAGCCTGTTGCAGGATATAGTTTAAACGTAATGGATTAATCCGATGAAGAGGTTGGAATTCGCTCGTTTCATCCCACCAACGAGTCGCAACAGAGCTAAATTTGTCGATTTCAGCTAGATCAACATTTGCCTCGCTGAGCGAATTCTTGTTATTCATCAGAAAATTTACTCCTTAATTTTTTTATTAACATAGACTGTATAATGGCATTAGGTCATTATACATGTTTTATTGATCATTATGCGTTTCCTGTTTTTATAGAATGGCGATTTTGTGGTATAATTTTACTCCTTAATGAATAAGGAGTATGAGGGACAGTGGCTCCATGAGTGACATAGCAAGAGAAATTACCCCGGTCAATATCGAAGAGGAGCTGAAAAGCTCTTATTTGGATTATGCGATGTCTGTAATTGTTGGACGCGCCCTTCCAGATGTACGAGATGGATTAAAGCCTGTTCACCGTCGCGTATTATATGCGATGAATGTGTTGGGCAATGATTGGAATAAACCGTACAAAAAATCAGCCCGTGTAGTCGGTGACGTCATTGGTAAATACCATCCTCATGGCGATAGTGCTGTTTATGATGCGATAGTACGTCTGGCACAACCTTTTTCAATGCGTTATATGCTAGTTGATGGGCAAGGTAATTTTGGCTCTGTTGATGGCGACTCTGCTGCGGCTATGCGTTATACCGAAGTACGCATGGCAAAAATTGCCCATGAATTGTTGGCAGATTTAGATAAAGAAACCGTTGATTTTATTCCTAACTATGATGGTACAGAGCAGATCCCTGATGTTATGCCAACACGGGTACCAAACTTGCTGTTTAACGGTTCTTCAGGTATCGCTGTTGGTATGGCTACCAATATTCCACCTCATAACCTTAGTGAAGTCATTGATGGCTGTCTGGCTTATATCAATGATGAAAATATTAGTATTGAAGGATTACTGGAGTATATTCCAGGTCCTGATTTTCCAACCGCTGCAATTATTAATGGTCGCCGCGGTATCATCGACGCATATCGGACGGGACGTGGTAAAGTCTATATCCGTGCACGAGCTAACGTTGAAGTTGATGATAAAAGTGGTCGTGAAACAATTATTGTCAATGAGATCCCTTATCAGGTTAATAAAGCTCGTTTAATTGAAAAAATTGCAGAATTGGTTAAAGATAAGCGTGTTGAAGGGATTAGCGCATTACGTGATGAATCTGATAAAGATGGCATGCGTATTGTTATTGAAGTAAAACGAGATGCAGTGGCGGAAGTAGTACTGAATAATTTGTATTCCCTCACTCAACTTCAAGTCTCATTTGGCATTAATATGGTTGCCTTATGTGATGGCCAGCCTAGACTTTTAGACTTAAAAGAAATTCTTGAAGCTTTTGTTCGCCATCGTAGAGAAGTGGTTACTCGACGGACTATTTTTGAATTGCGTAAAGCGCGTGAAAGGGCTCATATTTTGGAAGCTCTCGCCGTCGCATTAGCAAATATTGATCCAATAATTGAACTTATCCGCCAAGCATCAACGCCTCATGAAGCGAAATTGGCTTTGATTGCTCGTCCTTGGCAATTAGGTAATGTTTCTGCCATGTTAGCCAGTGCAGGTGATAACGCTGCTCGCCCTGAATGGCTTGAACCCCAATACGGTGTGTGCGATGGTCAATATTATTTGACTGAACTGCAAGCTCAGGCAATTCTTGATTTGCGTTTGCAAAAATTAACTAGCTTAGAACATGACAAAATATTGGATGAATATAGTGAGCTGCTAAAACTGATTGCCGCATTGCTATATATATTAACCAGCCCAGAACGGTTAATGGAAGTTATCCGTGAAGAGTTGGAAGCTGTTAAAGATCAATATCGTGATGTTCGTCGCACGGAAATTACTGAAAATAGCGCAGATATTAATATCGAAGATTTAATTACCCAGGAAGATGTGGTCGTCACCTTATCACATCAGGGGTATGTTAAATATCAGCCACTATCTGATTACGAAGCACAGCGACGTGGGGGTAAAGGTAAGTCGGCAGCGCGTATCAAAGAAGAAGATTTTATTGAGCGTTTGTTAGTTGCCAATACCCATGACACAATTCTATGCTTCTCTAGCCGTGGCCGTCTCTATTGGATGAAAGTTTACCAATTACCCGAAGCTAGCCGTGGCGCACGTGGACGACCAATAGTCAATTTATTACCGTTAGAACAGAATGAACGTATTACCGCAATTTTGCCGGTACGTGAATTTGATGATGGTCATTATGTATTTATGGCAACCGCGAGTGGTACAGTTAAAAAGACATCACTAAAAGATTTTAGTCGTCCCAGAAGCGCCGGCATCATTGCAGTTAATCTTAATGATGGCGATGAGCTGATTGGTGTTGATTTGACTGCTGGTAAAAATGAGGTAATGCTTTTCTCTGCTGGTGGTAAAGTTGTTCGTTTTGCGGAAAATGCGGTTCGTCCTATGGGACGTACAGCAATGGGTGTTCGAGGTATTAAGTTACAAGCTGGCGATAAGGTCGTTTCGCTGATTGTCCCCCGTGGTGAAGGTGATATTTTAACCGTTACAGAAAATGGTTATGGTAAACGAACTGAGCAGAGTGAATACCCGACAAAATCTCGTGCTATTCAAGGTGTTATTTCCATTAAGGTTAGTGAACGTAATGGTAATGTGGTCGGAGCAATTCAGGTAGAAAAAATTGATCAAATCATGATGATCACGGATGCTGGTACTTTGGTGCGTACCCGAGTTGCAGAGGTTAGCATTGTCGGTAGAAATACTCAGGGCGTTACTTTGATTCGTACTGCTGAAGATGAAAAAGTAGTTGGTTTACAACGCGTTGTTGATCCTGAAGAAGAGGAAGATGATAACCAAACGTTAATAGAAGATACAATCAGCGTAAAAGTAGAGCCTGATATCAATAACGTAGAAGATCTTTCGCTTAATGAGTGATCGATTAGTTTTGTCTGAGCGGGCACAGTAGGTGCCCGTTTTTACACTTTATGTCAATTCATTATTAGTGATAACTTTTTATTATTCCGCTTATCGTATATGCTTTACCACTGATACACTTCTTTTATAGTTAGGACAGTGTTTGAGATATCTATCTTCATTTAGAACGTCATTGAAAATTTCTCGCTATTTGTTCCGTACTCTCGGCGTTATGCTGTGGGCAATGGGAGCAGTAATCACACTTTTTTATCTATTTAATATCTTTAATGAAGTTAAATCTGATATACATCAACAGTATTCATCTACTTATGACAGTATGGTTGAATATGTGCATTATACGGATAAAACCCTGCGATCAATCCAATATATGGTAGATAGCCATATCGAAAAATTAGCGCAAGATCCTAATTATACACCTGTCTTGTCAAAACAACTTAATTTAACCTACTTACCCCTAACGGCAGATGCTGATTGTAGCAAATTGCATGAAACATCAAAGAGTTACTTAGTCGCATTTAATCAATTATTCTCTTTTTGGCGAAATAATATTGTGCCACCACAAGGTTTAAAAACGGTTTTTATTGTTGGCCCAGAAAGTAACTGCATGATTGATTTGGCTATCCGAAACAGTACTACCAGTCTTCAATCGTTTAAAAAAATAATCCATGAAAATATGCGCACTTATATGAGCTTGAGGGCACAAGGCAGAGAGCAAAATATTTATTGGATCACACCAGCCTCGGGAATTGATAATGGCTCTTTCTACATATTGGCGCCTATTTATGATAAAGGGACTTTGATTGGTCTAATTGGTCTAGAACGTTCAATACGCTTGGAGCAATTTAATTTACGCTATGAAAGGCCAATTAGTACCTTCGTTTTAAATGCAAATAATAGATTAGTGTTACATTTTCCGTATGATAGTAATTTAAGATCTGATGATTATGTTTATCAGTTAGAAAACTTTCATTTTGGCTATGATAATGATTTTAGTCGATTAATTTATAAAAACCGCTTACTACCTTCGTTATTAAGTGTTGTTTTTTCTGTACCTATTAGTGATATTCTTAATGAATTTAAGCTATCAATTATAAACGGCATTCTGTTAAATATAATCTCATTTATTTTAATTACTTTTTTGATCTGGCTATTAGAAAGGAAGATGTTATTACCAGCAGAAGATAATGCCATTCGTTTAGAAGAACATGAGCAATTTAATCATAAAATAGTGGCGTCTGCGCCGGTTGGTATCATTATTTTACGTCTTGTTGATGGTGTTAATATATTGAGTAATGAACTAGCCCATGATTATTTTCGATTATTAAGCTATGATGATAAAACCCGTATCCTATCAATTATTCAAGATAAATCTAGTAGTTATATTGATGTTGTTACTACCAGTCATACTCATTTACAAATAAGTTATGTTATTTCTCGTTATCAAAATAAGGAAGTGGCCATTTGTGTTTTGGTTGATATTAGTGCCCGCGTTCAGATGGAAAAATCTTTACATAATATGGCGCAGGCATCAGAGCAGGCTAACCAAGCCAAATCTATGTTTTTAGCAACCGTTAGCCATGAATTACGAACACCACTTTATGGCATCATTGGTAATTTAGAGTTATTGCAATCTTATGAATTACCCATTCAAGCTGATCGCCTTTTGACGACAATGGATCACTCTTCATCATTATTATTAAAAATAATTAATGATATTTTAGATTTTTCAAAAATTGAATCTAAACAACTTAATATTGATCCAGCACCGTTTAATTGCCGTGAAGTTTTCTCATTTATTATTTCTAATTATATTCCACTGATAGGTAAAAAGGGTCTTTCGATTTATTACTATATTGATCCTAATGTGCCCGATATTATTAATGCCGATTCTGTTCGAGTACAGCAAATTGTTTCTAATATTCTCAGTAATGCGATTAAATTTACAAAAACTGGTTTTATTCTGTTAAATATTTTCATAAGAGATTTTTATATTTATATTGAAATTAGGGATACAGGGATTGGTATGCCTGATAATATATTAATGCAACTTTTTGCTCCTTTCTTTCAGATTAAAGTTAATAATGAGAGTTTTTCCCAGGGCACTGGTTTGGGGTTACCTATTTGTGAAAAATTAATTAACTTAATGGATGGCGATATTGAAGTTAACAGCCAGGTTGGTATAGGTAGTAGTTTTACCGTTAGGCTACCTTTGTTTGATAGTGAATATGTGGTTTGTCGCCACCCAGAATATCGGCAAAATTTTCGTATCGGTCTGTATTTTTTTAATCATCACCTGCGAGATTATCTACAAACATATTTAGACTACAATGGTTTTAAGATAACGACAGTTTGCAATGAACACAGTAAAGATAAAATATATGATTTGATTATTACTGATTATGAAGGCTTGGTGGCTGAAAGTAAATTTACACTTAGGCTATTTTCAACTTTTATCGGTGAACCCCAGGAAAATGCGAAAAATGATTGGTTTCATAATACTTACCAACTTGATAAATTAGATGGTTTTATTGATCAATTAGTGATGGAAAATGGTGAGCAAGAGGTTGTTAATCCATCTTCAATAATGTCGCTACCAGATAAAAAATTATGTTTTCTAACGGTATTGATTGTTGATGATCATCCAATTAATCGGAGTTTACTAGCTGATCAGCTGAAATCAATAGGCTTTAATATAG
The DNA here is from genome assembly GCF_002287155.1 of Arsenophonus sp. ENCA. Taxonomy (NCBI): domain Bacteria; kingdom Pseudomonadati; phylum Pseudomonadota; class Gammaproteobacteria; order Enterobacterales; family Morganellaceae; genus Arsenophonus; species Arsenophonus sp. ENCA. The sequence goes on along the minus strand of NZ_NHNG01000048.1, from coordinate 5,121 downwards.
TACTTGCTGAAGATGGGCTAATCGCTTTGGATTATGTTCGACAAAATAATATAGATATCGTTTTGACAGATGTAAATATGCCTAATCTCGATGGCTATGGTTTGACAAAGTTAATTAGAGAAGAAGGTTATGCGATACCCATTGTTGCTTTAACGGCTAATGCCATGGCAGAAGAAAAGCAGCGTTGCTTAAGTGTAGGAATGGATGACTGTCTATCCAAACCGGTTACATTAAAAAAATTAAAGCAATCGCTATTGAAGTGTTGCGATGTTAGTGTATTAGCAACACAAGAAAATAATGATTAAATATTATTTTAATATTCAAATGATTATTAATTTATAAAACAGAATGGAAAACCGATTAACCTTATTCATTGCCCATAGGATTAGGATCAATCAGTTTTTTATTTATATCATATTACTAGTTAATTTCTTTCTCAATTGTGACTGAAGAAAGATAATTTAATAATGCTATATCATTTTCAACACCGAGTTTTAACATAGCCGACTTTTTTTGGCTACTAATTGTTTTAATACTTCGATTAAGTTTTTTTGCAATTTCGGTGACTAAAAAACCTTCCGCAAATAGGCGCAACACTTCACTTTCTTTTGGCGATAAACGTTTATCGCCATAACCATTAGCGTTAACTTTCTCCAATAATTTCGATACATTTTCAGGAGTGAATTTTTTTCCTTTTTGTAAAGCTGATAATGCCTTTGGTAAGTCAGCAGGAGCGCCTTGTTTCAATACGATGCCCTCGATATCTAAATCTAACACAGCACTGAGTATTGCGGGATTATTATTCATGGTAAGAACAATTATTGATAGGTTAGGGTAGTGGCGTTTAATGTATTTAATTAATGTAATTCCATCACCGTATTTATCACCGGGCATCGAAAGATCAGTAATTAGAATATCTGCTTTAAGTTTGGCTATATTATTGATAAGAGATGTGGAATCTTCAAATTGACCAACCAAATTAATTCCCTCGATTTGCTCAAGAGATTTTCGTATACCAAATAGTACAATAGGATGATCATCAGCGATAATGACATTAAGGTTATTCATTTTATTGGTTGCCCTCTGGCATTAGTTTTTTGATAAAGATATCAATATATCTAATGCTATTTAAAATCTCAAATTCATTATTATCTGCTATGTGCTGTTCTAATTGCTCACATGCTTTTTTAAGAAGCTCAAAGTTCAGCATAGCAAAAACACCTTTTAGTCTATGTGCTATATCTTTTAGTTTTTTTAAGTTACCTTTTTCTTGGTTAGTATACAGCTTATTAATATCTATAGGTACTGTAGTAAGGAATAAATTACGATAGTCACTATCAGAAAGCTCTTTTTTATAATCCTCAAGGATTATAAGGTTTGAATTATTGTTATGATTGATGATAGTAAATATTGATTTATCGGTAGATTCTTGCTCCGCAATCAAATTATCTTCGATTAAGATAGAAATTGCATTAATAAGTTCATCATTAAAATTGAAATTACATTTTATCAAATTTTGTTTTACTACTCTATAATTAATAATATTATCAACAAGGTAAATTGTCGGTTTATTATATTCTGTTTTATGATCAGTTATAAATAAATCATAGGATGAATGACAGTTATTTTTAGCCATATCAGAATAATTTGCTCCATAAGTCATTAAATGCTGCTGGATAATTTTATGAATTTCAGGATTTCTAATATCAAGAAGTATATTAATACCATCAAGAAGTGGTAATGACTTGGAACTTTGTTCATTTTCTAATTCTAAGGGCAATGTCACTGTATAATGAGAACCGATTCCAACTTTACTTTTTATGAAAAATTCACCTTTCATAAGGTAACATAGCTGATGACATAGATAAAATGTCATTCCTGAATTGGATAGGGTTCCGTCATTATTTGTTGAACTAGCAAAAGGCATGTGGATATTTGCCAGATCCATAGCATTAAGTCCTATACCGCTATCAATGATCTCAAGGGATAGACGTTTATTTACATAGTTTACAATGACAGTAATTTTACCAAAATTAGTTGTATTGATTGAATAACTCAATAGAAGTGAAATTATTTTAAATAAAGCGTTATTATTTGTGGTGATGTGTTGTTCATAATTTAAATTATTATGATAGTAAAGTGAAAGACCTTTGTTGATAAGCAGTGATATTTTTTCTTTTAGTATTTTATTCATCATCTCAGCGATTGAGACAGGTTTAAATTCATTTGGTTGCTCTAATTTCCATTCACCAGATTCAATGGTATTAAGTAAAGCAATATTATCTATCCAGTTAACAATATAATGTGTTCTAATTAATGATTCATTAATTAAATATTTTATGTTGTGCTCATCAGAGGTTTTTTTGATTTGGTTAATAAGACTATTAATTTCTATAATGGGAGTATGGATCTCTTTACACATGTTAGACAACATCGAGCGTCGGACTTGAATATTTTTTTCATGCTCATGTTTAGCCATCAGTAATTTTTTATTTGTTAGTGCTTCTTTATCTTGATCATGAATAAAAAACATATAAGTATTATCTAATAATTGATTATTAAGTAATTTTATTTCATAAATAGTATCTTCAATTGAAATTTGAATGGCCCCATGATGCTGGATTGCCATGTCACGAATACGTATCAAGTCCATATGGGGTAAAAGTAATTCAGCTATTCCATTACTCATAATTTTGCGATTGGTTGTGAAATTATAAAGTAGAAAACCAATAGGAATATTTGAAATAATATAGTTGCTAATTGTGTTTGTAATTTGTATCTCGTGAAACATATTTTGGTTAGGGGCAACAAAACGTGTCCTGATATACAAGCTGCCAACAATAGAGATGGTTGTAAAAAAACAAATGGCGATTATGGCCCATAAATTATTATATAAAAGATCCCACAAGATATCTTTAATTGGTAATTGATATACTAGCCGGTAAGTTGTTCCGGGAATGGGTTGGGTAAATTGTAGCGAGAGACCATTAAATTCAATATCAACTAGGTTTCCATTGTTGTGTATTATGTCATTTGAAAAGGTAATTGATAAGTATTCAGGATTAATATTTTTTGAGAGTAATAAATTTATTGGTAATTCAAAAGTTATAATGGTAGTCAATTGGCCTGGTGAGTTGAACATTGTGCGGTAAGTATAATAGTATGAATTATCAGGGCGTGTACGATGAATATTTGACAAGCTTTCTCGTTTGTCTATAGCCGATGATAATGTCAACATCTCAGAGCGTTTTTCTTCAGCGGTTAAAGTTAAGTAACTCTCTTTATAGCGAATCTCTGGTTTTAGTATCGAATGGGTAGTCACCAGCAAAAGTGTATTATCAGGACCATTGAGATAGTACATCGAACTGTATTCATTTTTAGCGCCCCAGATTATGCCCATATAGTTAGATAGTTTATAGGCCAGATTAATATTAGTATTATTTTGCCTACCAAAAATAATGGCATCGACATGACGCTCGTAGTTATTGATCCAAAAAATATCAGGGCGCAATTTTATGGGTAAGGGGGTATCACTCTTAGTTTCATCCTCGCCATCGTTTGCAATGTAATAGAGTTGACTTGCGTAATAGCGGTAATCTTCAATTTCATATTCAAGTTGTTTAGTGATGTTACTGAGCGCATTTTGACTATTATTGATCCAATTATGAAAGTAATTGTAGGCAAATAGAAATAACAATAATACAAGCGAGCTGATAAACATTATAAAAAAGCGGGTTAGCGATGAAATTTGTAAGGTTGGTTGTTTATAATCCATTGGTAGAAGAGGCGCCTTTTTATTAAACATGAAGAAAAAAATTAGTATGTTGATTACTATTTAAACAATTCTGTCTTATTATTTTAACAGGTAATTTCGGATAGTATAATTTTAATGATCAAACTTTGAGCAAACGATGAAAAAAATAGTATTTTTTTATATTAAGCTCTAGACAAGGTCATCACATTTCGCCATAATTCCGCGCCATGGAAGGATGGCCGAGCGGTCGAAGGCAGCGGTCTTGAAAACCGCCGATGGGAAACCATCCTAGAGTTCGAATCTCTATCCTTCCGCCAAATTCGCTGGCTTAGCTCAGTTTGTAGAGCAGCTGACTTGTAATCAGTAGGTCACCAGTTCGACTCCGGTAGCCGGCACCAATTAAGTCAAAAGCTACTCAGTTTATCCCACACTACCTTTTAGGTAAGAGGGATATTTCTGGTGTGCTTCTATAGCATAAGTTCCTATTTATTGCCGCTGTTCTATTGAGTAAACAGACATACCTGTCAAACATTTGGTTTGATTTCAATTTAATCCACATTAGTAAAAATAGTATTTGCTGTCTAAAATAGCTGCTCAATCTCATAAAATCATGTAAATGAAATTTTTTAATATTTTAATTTGATTTTAGGAAGCATATTAAACAATTCTTATTTTTAACCTTATCGCAAAAGCGGTATGATCAAAAGTGATGTAAGTAAATATTGTTATGATCATTTGTGGTAATTTCACTGTTTGTTTTGGTGCGTAGCTTTGATATTTATATCCCCGTAATCGACAAGACCATTTTCATCAAAGCATAATTTTTCTTCAATTTTGTCATCATAATGACATACCGTAACTAGGCCATTTTGGTTATATATATATTCATCCGCGACTTTATCGTTAGTGCTCTCATTAGCAAAAGAATATGATTGAATAAGAGAGAGACAAATAATGGATAACATCTTCACGCAATTTTTCATTTTTTTTCCTTTTGTTTTTAACCTAACAATAAACAAAATATCTCTATCAATAATAAATTATGCATATCGATTAATTTTAGATTATTTTATTGCTCTTATCTATAAGATAGTTTACGTTGATTATTTGTTTGTAATTTAAATATGTTACAGAGTAAGATTAATCAAGTTTTATATTTAATATAGTTGATATTGTCAGCGTAAATATTATTAAATAGATTCATGGTAATATACAGTATAGGGCACCTCGAAAAACCTAAGCCGAGTTTGATTTTGCTGATAAAGTTATCGGAAGCTGGTCTACTGAGCTAACCACCATGAAGAAACGCAGCGCCATTAAGAATGACCTCTTTGCAAACCAGTATCACCAACAGACGATCGACAAGT
>NZ_NHNG01000367.1:0-4970 GCF_002287155.1 Arsenophonus sp. ENCA | reverse complement strand
ACTTGTCGATCGTCTGTTGGTGATACTGGTTTGCAAAGAGGTCATTCTTAATGGCGCTGCGTTTCTTCATGGTGGTTAGCTCAGTAGACCAGCTTCCGATAACTTTATCAGCAAAATCAAACTCGGCTTAGGTTTTTCGAGGTGCCCATAGTTGAATCGTGAAATTATCACTTAGAATATAAAAGATAATAATTAGTAGGCGATAGTGATTAAATAGCAGTTATTTTAATAAGCGTTTATACAAGATTAATAATTGCCGATATTAAAATAGCAGCAAAAATTCCCAATACCATGCTAATTATTTCTTTTGTCAAAAGTTCACTGTTTGTTTACGATGGTGAGCGGCAATTGTTAGCAAAAAGTGAGCGTAGCTTTTGTAATTTGGCAGGGATTATAGCTAAACAATAACTGTTCTGTTGACCTTCATTCTGCCAAAAATTTTGATGATATTTTTCTGCTGGATACCATTTTTTAAAAGGTTCTAAGGTTGTTACTATCGGTGCTGCATAGGTTTGTTGGGCATTGTTTATCGCTATTTCGGCGGCCTGTTTTTGTTGCGCAGAGGTGAAGAAAATAGCGGAACGATATTGGCTACCAATATCATTGCCTTGTCGGTTTAACTGAGTTGGATCATGGGTAGCTAAGTGGATAGCTAGCAACTCATTATAGTTTACTTGTTGTGGATCAAAAGCGATGCGAATAGCTTCTGCATGTCCTGTATTACCGGAGCAAACCTGTTCATAAGTGGGGTTTTCTACAGTTCCACCGGTATATCCGCTTTCTACCGATTTTACACCAATTACCTGTTTAAATATCGCTTCCGTACACCAAAAACATCCACCACTAATTACTGCATATTCAATAGTCATAGTGATTGCCTTGTAAGCTGGTAAATAGAGTTAGAATCAATTAATACGATTTATCAAAAAAGATGATAGTTATTTTTGTCATATCAAATGAGTCGTCTGAGCCTAGTTTATTACTGTAATATAGTTTTAGGTTGATAGCTATTCTAAGTGGCTAGCTTATAGTTTTGATGCTGAAAATAGTCAACATTTTGATTTTTATTCGTTATTAATAGCTCCCCTTAATTTTTTGATTGAGGGGAAGAAATTCATTATTTAGCCTAAATTGTTTGTTGATCGGCGTTTTGTAGCATTTTTCTTATAGGAATAATTAAGATTGCCAATACCGCAGCGCAAATTATTAGGGCAATAGAAACGTGGGAAAAGAGGGCCGGCATAGACTGTAACTGTTCTTTATTGATATTTTCGCCCATAATTCCTGCAACCAGATTACCTAACGCGCTAGCACAGAACCAAAGCCCCATGACTTGCCCACGCATTTTTTTAGGCGCCAGTAGTGTCATTGTTGCTAGTCCAATTGGACTTAAACATAATTCACCTAAGGTTAATAATAATATACTGCTGATTAACCAAATAGGTGAAACATTGACATTATGTATGATAACTATGTTTGCGGCTACCATCATAACGGCAAACCCAGCAGCAGCAAATAAGATACCTATGACAAATTTTGTGGTACTAGTCGGGTTTATATTGCGCTTGGCCATTGTTGGCCATAGCCAACTGAATAGCGGGGCAAGTGTGATGATGAAAAGCGCATTAATTGATTGAAACCAAATAGTTGGAATTTCGAAGCCATTATTAAGATGGCGATCAGTATAGTCACGAGCAAAAATATTAAATGAGGTCGGTTTTTGCTCAAAAGCTGACCAGAAAAATGTCGCTGAAATAAGTAGGATGAGGCAGACTAATAAGCGCATCCGCTCATTTTGATTTAATCCTGCCAGGAAAAACATATAAGTAAAATGGAGACTAACAAAGGCGGCAATGATATAAGCAAAACTTTTGGCCACAATGGTAGCATTAAATGGCACGATATTGGTCGCAATAAGTATCACGATAGCGGCTAATAATACCATTACAAATGTGATCCATTTACCAATGTTTTTACGCTTGACGGTTGGTTGTTCCCAACTAGCATCAATACCTGTTTCTTTACTGTAGCGACGCATTTGGGGGACGGCATAAAAACGGAAGATAAGTAGAGCAACCAGCATCCCAATTCCACCAAGGCCAAAGCCGATATGCCAACCATAACAGTAACACAGGTTTTAAATAAACCTGTTCCAAGTACAATAAATAATAATCCGATAAAAAATAGGCTATTACCCCAAATTGCAGAAAACGCGATGGAGAGATGGCCTAATGCAATAATTAGTGATCCATACCAAACTGCTTTACGCTGCCCAAGCCAGTTATCTGCTAACCATCCGCCAGGGAGTGAGGTAATATAAACTCCACCGGCAAAAATACCAACAATAGCTGATGCTTGCTCGATTGTTAATCCCATTCCTCCTTGCAATAAGGTTGCACTCATAAAGAGGATCAACAGTGGCCGCACGCCGTAAAATGAAAAACGTTCCCACATCTCAGTTAAGAAGAGAGAGCTCAGAGGATAGGGATGACCAAAGAAAGTTTTAGTTACTGTGCGTTGCATCTAAATATTCCCCATCAATACTCTACCAATGAAATTATAAAAGTAAAAAATATTAGCCTTAGGTTATAAAATATTATCTTTTTCAGTTAAAATATTGCTGTTAATCCAATATCGTGCAATATTATTTTCTGTTTAACTATTAGAAAACTATATTTACTTTTATTTAAACCATTTTTTATAAAAAAGTCGATAAAAATATTTTTTTTCCTATCTTAGATGGATTAAAAACAGAAAATATGGTTAATTTAATTTTTTAAATTTACTTATTGTGAAATTTAAAAATCATTTAAATCAATAAGATAAATGTTTATTTTCTGATTGTTATTATATTGTTTATAATAAATTTAATTTGAAGTAAAAAAAATGATAAAGCCATCATTTAATCACATGTTAAGGTGATATTTTAGCATTTAATCAATAGTTAATTTAATGATAGTGGATTAGCAAAAAATTGTCAGGATAAGCCTAGTGACTGGTCAGACAACACAGTCACTGATAGTTTTGTTAATCGTGTATGTTATCAAGCTCACCATAAAGCGATGACATATCTTTGGGTCTGGTTTTAAATCTACGATGTAGCCACATATATTGCTCGGGCGCTTGCATAATCTGTTTCTCAATCAATTTATTCATAAAAGCTGCAGTAGAAATTTGATCCTGCTGTGGCAAGTGGGTTATTGCCGGTTGGATAAGCAATTCATAACCTTTTGCGTTAGCTAACCGCCTAGGAGTAAAAGGTATTATGGCTGGATCGGCAAGTTTTGCCAGAATATGGGTACCGATAGTGGTAGCGGTATGCTTGACAGCGAAAAAAGGCACAAAAACACTTTTTCTTGGGCCATAATCGTGATCTGGCGCATACCACAAAATTTCTCCGTGCTTTAGGCTGCGTATCATGCCTTTTATATCTTTGCGATCAAGCATAAATTTATTAGAGCGCAACCGTCCTCGGGTTTGCAACCAATCCATTACTGGATTGTCGTTTGGGCGATAAACACCAATACCAGGATTTAATATACCAAAGATACGAGCGCCTAATTCGAGCGTTAGAAAATGAATTCCTACTACGATGATCCCTTGCCCTGTCTGCTGAATTTTTTCAATATTATTCTGCCCTTTAATCGTAAACCAGCGTTGTATTCGTTTATCAGACCAGAACCAGGCCATACCTGTCTCAAATAATCCCATACCTACCGATTCAAAATTTTTATCGATCATTTGCTGGCGTTGCTGCGCACTCATAGCAGGAAAGCAGAGTTCTAAATTACGCTCTGCAATCTGTAGGCGTTTTTTTAGAAAATATTTGACTAACCGTCCAAGGCGAGTTCCTAGCCAATAGATAACAGGATAAGGCAGTAAAACCAGTAAATAAAGGAGCCCAATACCTAACCATGTTAGCCAATATTGGGGATGTAAATATGAAATTTTAAAAGGAGTTACTTTTATCATCTGCGTTTTGTTTAGTCAGTATTGATATTAATATTATCTATTGTGACACCTTTTTAGCAAAGCTAAAACTATAATTGTATATTTAATTGCCATTCACTACTTAACATTGGTTTGCTTCAAGAGGGGGGTTACTATACGTTTTTCCGTTGATGAGGGTGATATTCTGTAATTTAATATGGTCTTTCTTTTTAGCAGTTGGTATAACTTATTAAAGATCATATATTGAAGTATTTTATCAATGATATCAGGTGTAAATGAAATAAAAGATAGTGAGCACGAGAATGATTGGTCGTACTCATTTTAAATAAATACAAAGTAAGAAAATTGATATAAATTAAGAATAAAATTAATTACATTATTTATAATATGATTAAGTTGTATTCTTCTTATAAATAGAAAATATTTTAATCATTTGAATATATATATTTAAAAATATTATAAACAAAAAAAAGTTCAATTCGGTTATTAACAAAAATTTTTTCAGTAATGTGTCTTTTATGGGAATATACAGTGCTATTACTAATTCCAAGTTTTCTGGCAATAACGTGATTAGGTACTGCATTCATCCAATTTTTGATAATCTTTTGCTCTTGATAACTAAAAATAGATGCATTGTCATTGGATAAATAAGTGATATTTTTCAATATGCTATTGGTTTCTATTAAACGTTCTAATACGTGATTTAATATTTTTTTAGACATAATAAAACATTGATTTTTTAGTAAGATGGGCCGATTCGTGAAGGGGTAAGGAGAATCAAGATAAATACACGAGTTTCGCACAAAACTAATTTGGGTACGCTAATAAAACACGGATGTGCTCAGCAATAGCATTTTTGATTACGTCCCAATTTTGTTGATAAAGGGTTATTTTTTCAGATATACGACGTTTATGTTGTTCAAACCACGCAGAAATAGCGAGAAAAATATGATTTCTTTGCGCTCGGCTCGTGCGAGCCTGACAGCGTTCAATACCACAATTTTGTTTAACTTCTCGAT
>NZ_NHNG01000442.1:0-874 GCF_002287155.1 Arsenophonus sp. ENCA | reverse complement strand
AAACCTGTAAAAGTAGTGACATTTTCCAGCCTCAGCCAAGCACTGCTCAATACGGACCCTTTTAAATGTATTCTGTGTGGCGGGAAAATGGTCTATCAGCGGGTCTTGTATGGGCTGGTAACAAAGGATCTGGTTGCTAACGCAGTGGAAATAGCGCGAATGCGTTACGTGATGTAATGCAGGGAAGATCTGCCTGAATTCAGCAAATTCGTTCAAAAATCAGTCGATTAGCCAACAAATAATGATCTCACTCCCTCTTGTGCTGAAAAAAACAGCAAATCTTACCGACTGTGATCCCTATTTCATACGGCCTCAGGATCTTTGAAATTCCTAGGCGTAAATTAGCATTATGTCTGGTTGTTAATTCCTCTGTACTCATGGTTTCACTCAGATAGTCAAGATTAATCAATATTTAACACATATTGTACTATACATTTTACGTAATGTAAAATATAAAACACATAACGTACACAGAGTACAATTCTGGGCTGTACTCCAGAGTACAATCCTGGGCTGTACTCTGGATTTTTTAATTTATTGATTTTTATGTATATTTTTTGGCGGGCTTTTCTCTTTCTAGAGGGGGGGAGAACGCGAAGCGATCGACCCCCCAAAACGCGTTTTCAGGCAACTTCAGTGTGAACGCATTTCTCTGTTCGTTCCTGTGATCTTCCGCTTCCTCGCTTTGGCTGTTCGTTCCTCGTCGCTTCTCTCCTGCGGTACGCCTCAGCCAAAGACTGCGGCGAGCGGTGGGAGTTACAAGGACTTATTCTTTTTCGATTCTAGGCGTAAAGCCCTTGGAAAGCCTGTAGCGGCGTTTTCTCGGTTTAAGATGCCCACCAGGGCATGGAAGGCGCGAAAATCGCTTACAGAG
>NZ_NHNG01000717.1:0-5035 GCF_002287155.1 Arsenophonus sp. ENCA | reverse complement strand
GGAGATCACCGAATAACAAAATGGGCCAAAAGTGATCTCCATCGATGTTATTAAGCGATCTGGTTAAATGTTATTAGCTGATCTCCATCAATGTTATTGGGTGATCTGCATGCATGGTAATATGCACTTGAACCAATTTTAGTTGAAATATGAATATTATTTTTTACAAAACAGTTTTTTATTTTACTAATTAATGAGTTTGTTTTTAGCTGATTATGCTGTTGGCTAGGTTTTATTAAAGGTCGATCTTTTATGATATTAATTTTATTCGACATAGAAACCCTCAGTATTAAAAATTGATACAAAAGAGCCAGTATCTTAACTGGCTTTTGTTATTTTACTAAGGCTTAATTTGATTGCGGGGTGGTTTTCGGCGTTGTTGAAGGTTGAGACGATGGATTGTCCATCAAGCCAATATTAATAAAAACTGAACTAATTTAAATGCTTGATTATTCATTTTCAGTTCATCACCGGCGTAATTAATATCCATCGTCATATTATCTTTGGTTACCAGCATCCATGGCAAAATTGGTCTATCTACATTCAATTGCGCTTTTTTCTCATCACTGAGGAAGTATTCTGTCGGTGATGTAAAGACATTTTGTTTAGCTGAACTTTCAAATTCACTAATTTGTGCGGTTGCTTTCTGACTAAATAATGTTTTTTGTTCCGGAGTGGTCACTTTATCATCTGAGCTTAGTATTTCTGTTTGGGTAAGCATTTCTATCAACATCGGTTTTGATAAATTAACATTGATATTAAAATGATTGAATAGTGCTTTGATGACCTGATCATATTGGTTATTTTGGCTATAAACAGAGAGTTGATTCAATGTCCAAGGCTTCATATCGATATCTATTTTAATATTGCTTTTACCGGCGCTATTTTTCCAATAAAAAGGTTCGATGACAATTCTCGGACTATTCTTCAACAAGCTAGGTAAGTTCTCAACTAGTAACTGGGCGAAAATAGTATCTGCATTATAAAGAGGGTTGCCATTTGCTAAGTTGTGAGCAATTTCATCATTATAACTTTTTAGGAAATTACCAAACGCTTTAGCATCCATTCTTTCGATTAATAACGTAAGCTCTCCAGAACCTAAGTTTTGTTCTTTAGCAATAAGATCATTAATGCTATAAGAAATCTTACCGTCAATGCTATCGTCTTTTAGTACAGAATCTAAGTTAATAGCAAAATTTTTAAATGAAAATTTAATGTCATCGCTATTAAAATTAATATCAGATATATTAAGCGTCTGTTTGCCGGAATAGAAATTAAACGGAGTCAGTGATAAATCACTTTGAATATTGAGCCCTTTAAGGATCATGTTTTCCGTTTTCTCTTTATTGCCGATAACAAAATTATCACTAATAACGGAAATTTTTATATCTTTAAGATCGGTATTGCCCGCATAATTAATTGTACCACCGCTAAACGTTATATTTTTCCCATAAGGATTGCCGTCTAGTGGACTTAAATTTAAATTTGCATCTAGGCCTTCATTAAAACCGACGTCAACATCACCAGTTATGAATGCTTGCTCCTGAGTATATTTGAATAGTTCTTCAGTGGCTTCATTTTTAACCAGTTCAATAGTGGTTGAGGCTAATCTAGGTAACAGATTAAGTTTAACTATTTTGTTAATAGGAAAGGGGCCATGAAAGATTTTTGTGGCAAACTTAACAATGGTATTTTTTCTTTCGCTATTCTCTTTTATATCAATAACGATGTCTGCGTTAGAAGTGAAAATTCCTCGCTGATAATTTTCTGTTTTAACATTAATACCAGCTTCTGGTGCATTATTTTTTAGTGTGGTATTAGTACGTTCAATGAAAGTATCAAACTCTCCCTCAATTTTTTTTCCGGTATACCAAGAGCCAATTGTCCAAATTATGGCAACAATTACAATGACACCTACAGCTACTAACGATTTCTTCATATATCCATCCCTTAAGGATTTTAGCGGGTAAAAGTGATCAAATTTAATAAAATATATTATATACAGCTTTGCATGTATTTTAATTTTTGCTAATAATTAAAAACTCTGGCCAGTTTACCTTTTCCATTAAGCATAATTTGTCTTTCGGATGCAGATATAAATATGGATTCCCCAGATAGGATCTCGGCAGTTTGATTTTCTGAGGTGATAGATATCTTACCTTCAACACAAAATAAAATCGTGGCAGAATTGTTTGCTATCGTAGTCAATTGATTATCAATTAGATATAAGGAAAAAGCAAAATCATCTACCGGAATAGGATAATAAAATTCATTATTATGTATATTCGGTTGTAGCAATAGTGTGTCGCAGGGTTTGGCAATGAAATCTAAGTTAGCCAGTAATTCAGCAATATCAATATGTTTGTTAGTTAATCCCGCGCGTAGTACATTGTCAGAATTGGCCATTACTTCTAAACCAACACCTTCAATATAAGCATGGGGCGTTCTGGCATAGAGAAACATCGCTTCACCCGGTTGTAATTCAATAATATTCAGTAACAATGGTGCAAATAATCCATTATCTTCAGGGTATAATGGCAACATTTTTTCTATCGTGCTCCAAGGTTCCCCTTTTTCTTGCTGTAGAACAGATTTTAAAGCTGCAAGTAGCGGCTGCTTTTCTTTTGTTGTCAGGCTTAACAAATGTTTAAAAAGTTGTGCCAGTTGAGTTTCTGTTGGGGTCTTTAAAAATAGTTGAATAACTGATGAAGCTTCGGTAATCGGCAGCAATAAATTAGCTATCTCCTTTAAAGGGCGAAATGAATTAAGCACTTTGAAAGGTGTTAAAGCATAAATCAATTCAGGTTTATGATTATCGTCTTTATAATTACGATTAGGACAATCGAGCGCAATTCCAGCTGCGTTTTCACGCTTAAACCCAACTTCGGCAGCGATTTTATCTGGGTGTACCTGGATTGAAAGTGGTTGAGCCGCGCAGAGCACTTTGAATAAAAAAGGTAATCGATGAAATTTTTGGGCAATTTTTTCACTGAGGTAATAGCTTGGATCGGTTGCGATTAGTTTATCTAACGATATTTTTTGCTGGCTATTTAAATCTTCAACCATAGAGCTGGCTTTAGGATGTGCTCCCATCCATAATTCAGCCATCGGTAAATGCTGAGGATTTTTGATATGGTAAAGCTTAGTTAGGGCATCTTTACTACCCCAATCATAGTGTTGAATTTTATTGATCATTTTAAACATATAATACTGCTCTTAGTTGATAAAAATTTATTTTTAACTGTAATACAATAAACTCGCTTATCTCTCACATTTTAAATTAAAAATAGTGCATGATTTCAAGTACAATCAGTTTATCTGCAAAGATGGATTATGCATATCCAATTATTTTATGCTAAGGAGATAATAATGTCAGAATATCGCATTGAAAAAGACTCAATGGGTGAAATTAAAGTCCCAGCAGATAGGCTATGGGGCGCTCAAACGCAACGTTCGCTGCAACATTTCCATATCTCAGTGGAAAAAATGCCTGTTGCCTTGATCCATGCATTGGCATTAACTAAAAAAGCAGCAGCTGAAGTAAATAACGATTTAGGTTTGATAGCAAAGGATAAGGCTAATGCTATTATCGCCGCAGCTGATGAAGTCCTAGCGGATAAGCATATGGCTGAATTTCCATTAGCAGTCTGGCAGACCGGCTCTGGTACGCAAACTAACATGAATATAAATGAAGTATTGGCGAACAGAGCGAGTGAAATTTTAGGTGGGAAAAGAGGTCAGCAACGCTTAATTCACCCGAATGATGGTGTAAATAAAAGCCAGAGTTCTAATGATGTATTTCCTACTGCAATGCATGTAGCTGCTGTTATTGCTTTACATCAACATCTGTTACCTAGATTAAAAGAACTACAAACTACTTTTAAGCAAAAATCTGATGCCTTTAATGATATTGTCAAAATTGGCCGTACGCATCTTCAAGATGCAACACCACTAACATTAGGCCAAGAAATATCAGGGTGGGAAGCAATGCTAGCTCATAATGTCAGCCATATCGAAGAGAGTATTCCACATCTATCTGAACTGGCATTAGGCGGAACGGCGGTAGGTACGGGTTTAAATACCCATCCTGAATATGCCATTAAAGTTGCCAGTAAAATTGCAAAATTATCCGGCCTACCATTTGTCACTGCGCCTAATAAATTTGAATCTTTAGCTACTTGTGATGCTTTAGTTCATGCCCATGGTGCTTTAAAAGGTTTAGCAGCTTCATTAATGAAAATCGCTAATGATGTAAGGTGGTTAGCATCAGGTCCGCGTTGTGGCATTGGTGAAATTATGATCCCAGAAAATGAACCTGGTAGTTCGATAATGCCAGGAAAAGTTAATCCGACTCAGTGTGAAGCTTTAACTATGCTTTGTGCTCAAGTTATGGGGAATGATGTTGCTATTAATATTGGTGGAGCATCAGGTAATTTTGAACTCAATGTTTTCCGCCCCATGATAATTGATAATTTTTTACAATCAATTCGTTTATTGGCGGATGGTATGCTTAGTTTTAATGATCATTGCGCTAAAGGTATTGAGCCCAATCGCCAACGGATAGATAAATTATTACATGAATCATTAATGTTAGTTACTGCACTAAATACTCATATTGGTTATGACAAAGCCGCTGAAATTGCTAAAAAAGCACATAAAGAAGGATTGACACTTAAGCAAGCAGCATTAAAACTGGCTTATTTAACAGCCGAAGAGTTTGATAGTTGGGTGCGACCTGAAAATATGGTTGGTAGTATGAAAAAGTAGTTTTTATATTTATAAAAAAAGAAAACCGAGTTAATAACCTCGGCTTTTTTACTTAAATTTCTTGATAAAGATGTAATCGAGCAATAATTAATTTTAGTTTTTTATTTTTTGGCTTATGTTTTATTTTTATATTATTAATATCATAAAACTAGTTGCTGAATAGAGACTTGCATTTTTTGTCACGCTATTGAGAATAAAAAGAGGTTTAACTTAGAGAATAAAGGTTTGAAATGATCAACAAAGAGCGGCTGTTACGAGATAATCGTTT
>NZ_NHNG01000636.1:0-5052 GCF_002287155.1 Arsenophonus sp. ENCA | reverse complement strand
TGAGCAAAAATGGGCGCCGTCACGATAAACGCTTACTCGATAAAGTCGATATAATTCGCCATATTCCTCCTGAGGTAACCATCTGGGCAGATACCGGTTTTCAAGGTATAGATAAACAGCATCCTAATACACAAATCCCAAAAAAAGGAACTCGAAAAAGACCTTTATCGCCTGAACAAAAACAAGAAAATAAAATAATCTCGGGCATCCGTATTACAGTTGAACACGCCATCGCGGGTATCAAGCGCCTCGGTTGCATGACCCAAATTTTACGGAATCGTAGACCCTTTATTGATGATACCTTCTTACTCCTTAGCGCAGGTCTTTGGAATTTCCATCTCAGAACAGCGTAAAATTTACTTCAATCACCGAAACACCCTTATTTCACTATTAAGCAACACGCTTTATGGCAAAAATTGTAGTCACTGGCATAATATTAGCAGGTGGGCAAGCTCGTCGAATGAATGGGTGCGATAAAGGGCTGATCCAGATTGCAAGCCAATCACTTTACCAATATGCAATTGCAAAACTGTTGCCACAAGTTGATTATCTATTCATCAATGCCAATCGAAATATCACAAAATATCAACAAGCAGGATATCCTGTTATTGTTGATACCATAGACGATTTTGCTGGCCCCCTAGCCGGCATGTTAGCAGGTCTTTATGCCGCTCAAACATCTTGGGTTGCCTTTGTACCTTGTGATGTGCCAGATTTTCCCGATGACCTAGTGATGAAACTTTGGCAAGGTCGCAAAGAAAATGTTGGCAGTTATGTCGCGATCGCTGGCTTTAACCATCCAACTTTTGCATTACTTCATCGTTCTGTTATCCCAACACTAGAAGAAAATTTAATTAAGCATCAGCACAAGGTAATGTCTTTTATGGAAAAAATTAACGCTTCAGCAGTAAATTTTGCCAGTTATGACAAAAATTTTGTTAATCTGAATACGTTTGCAGATTGCTATCAATGGGAGCAACAGCAAATAAATGACAAATAAAAATGTAATTCCACTACTTGGAATAACAGCTTATAGTGGTACGGGAAAGACAACGCTATTAAAGAAAGTTATTCCTTTTCTAGCTAAAAAGAATATTCTAGTCGGGATTATCAAACATACCGATCATGACATGGACATTGATAAGCCTAATAAAGATAGCTATCAATTACGCCAAGCAGGCGCTAAGCAAACATTAATTGCCTGCCAACAACGTTGGGCGTTAATGACAGAGACATCAAATAATACCGCTCTTGATTTAGCTTATTTAGCCAATCAATTTGATCCCCAACAAACCGATTTAATTTTAGTTGAAGGATTTAAAGAAGAAAGTATCCCTAAAATTGCGCTGTATCGAGCGAATTCCAATCGTCCTTTCTTGGATATTATGGATCAACACTTGATGGCAGTCGCAAGTGATGACAAACAAGCTACCCAACTTCTGCAATTGGATATTAACTCTCCTGAACAGATAGCCGATTATATCGCTAATTGGTTAACAGACAAATGATAAAAATAAATAATAAAACAGACTATTTTATTAATAATAGATTTTTATTGTAAGTTCTGGATGAATTAAATAGGTACTATTGCGATAGGCAAGTAACAGTACCATCAATAAATTAAGCTATATTCTCAACCATCTAATAGCGTTAGTTTTCCGCCGATAATACTTAACCAATAATCTAACCCACGGGTTAAAAATCTATCAATCAAAAATAACCACTGACAAGACAGTGATTATTTCATAGTAACAAATTCTTCTGCCGCCGTTGGATGAATAGCCACGGTATTATCAAAATCTTGTTTAGTAGCTCCCATTTTTAATGCAACAGCAAAACCTTGCAAGATTTCATCCATACCAAAACCGATACCATGAATACCGACAATTTTCTCTTCTTCACCAACACAAACCAACTTCATACGGCAGGGTTGACGATGAGCGGTTACCGCTGTGTACATTGAAACAAAAGACGATTGATATACTTTAATCTTATCGCTACCAAATTTTTCTTTTGCTTGCGGTTCAGTCAAACCAACGGTGCCTATTGGCGGATGACTAAATACTACTGTAGGTATATTGCTATAATCCAGATGCTCATCAGGTTTATTATTAAACAGACGTTCTGATAATCGACGGCCAGCCGCTATAGCAACTGGGGTCAATTCGACCGCTCCGGTATTATCACCGACTGCATACACTCTTACTATATTAGTGTTTTGGAATTTATCAACTTTAATATAACCTTTGTTATCCCGTTCTATACCAGCCAGATCAAGACCTAAATTGTCTGTCATTGGCTCACGACCAATCGCCCATATTAATGTATCAACAGTTTGAGTTTGGCCATTTTCTAACTGTAAAGTTAAACTACCATCAGAGTTTTTAATCACAGCTTTAGGAATAGATTCAGTATGCAATGTTATACCTTCATTTTTCATGATCTCTAGCAATGATTTAACCACCATAGGATCAAAATGACGCAAAGGAGCATGTTGGCGAACAAACAAATGGGTCTCACTACCCAAAGCATTCAATACGCCAGCCAATTCAACAGCGATGTAACCAGCACCAACAACTGCGACTCGCTTAGGTAAAGATGTCAATTGAAAAAAACCATCTGAATCTATCCCATATTCCGCGCCGGGAATATTAGACCAAGCAGGTCTGCCACCGGTGGCAATTAGAATATGATCTGCGGTTAGCTTGCTGCCATTAACCTCAATGGTATGAGCATCAATAAAACGCGCAACGCCATTAATTACCTTAACTTTGTTAGTACTCAAACCAAGTTTATAAGACTCATGGATACGATTAATATAGTTTTGTCGGTTAGTGATCAATTTTTGCCAATCAAATTGATTAATACTCGTATTAAAACCATAATCAGGCCCATAAGCTTTTATCGCTTCTGCAACTTGTGCGGCATACCACATGATCTTTTTGGATACACAACCAACATTAACACAAGTTCCACCTAATGCTTTTGCTTCAATAAGCGCACATTTCTGACCATAAATAGCAGCACGATTTATTGAAGCAATTCCACCGCTACCACCACCAATAGCAATATAATTATAATGCTCATTCATCGTTAATTTATTCCATTTTATTAATTAAATTACAGTTTAACTAACATTCTTATAGGGTTATTTATTAATAACCCGTTAAAAACCACCAAACTACAATGAGGAATAAAAAATCTATTCCGGCACAATCCACTCTACGCAGGTATGACCTATTCCTTCGGGCACTAAAACCTTATGTAACCATGGTAACAACGTACGCATTTGTTGTTCCAATTTCCATGGTGGATTAATGATTATCATGCCCGAAGCCGTCATTCCTCGCTGATCGCTATCTGGACGTACTGCTAACTCAATCTTTAGTATTTTACGGATCCCACTATTTTGCAGTCCGTGCATCATTCGCTTAACTTGCTGTCGTAAAACTACCGGATACCAAATAGCGTAAATTCCAGTAGCAAACCGCTTATAACCTTCTAAAACAGCGTTAACCACTGATTGATAATCTGATTTTAATTCGTATGGTGGATCAATCAAAATAATGCCTCGACGGCTTGATGGCGGGAGCTTAGATTTTAACTGTTGAAAACCGTCTTGCCGTAAAACTTGTGCTCGTTTATCTTTGGCAAATTCTGATCTTAGTATGGGATAATCACTAGGGTGTAATTCCGTCAATAGCAGTTTATCCTGCTCGCGTAACAAAAACTTAGCCAATAATGGCGATCCTGGATAATAGTGAAGATCACCTTTAGCATTCAGTTTATTCACTACTGTTAGGTAAGCAGCTAACTCTGTCGGCACATCATCTCGTTGCCATAAACGCGCAATTCCCTCAAGATATTCTTCCGTCTTACCAGCATGCTTACCTGTTAGTTGATAGCGACCAGCTCCAGCATGAGTATCAAGATACAGAAAAGGCGTTTCTTTTTCCTTGAGAGACTCAATAATCAAACTTTGTACAATATGCTTTAATACATCTGCGTGATTACCAGCATGGAAACTGTGACGATAACTTAACATAAATTTATTACCATTTAATGTAAAAACTGTTTTTGCGGGGGGCTAAATATAGCCACTATTATACTTATATTACCGCACATTTTATCATAGTAATATTAAACTCTGATAATGACATAACATATTTATAGCATTATGCTAAATAGACTATTAACAAGAAAAGGGGAATAGACGATGAGAAAAATATCATTATCAATATATTGTATTGCATTTATGCTTGGTAGTAACCTGGTATTTGCTAACCAACAAATAAAGTTGTGTGAAATAAAAAAACAAACATTACAAACCCAAATCGAATATGCTAAAAAAGATAATAATCAAGATAAAATTGATGGGTTAAAAACGGCTTTAAAAAATTTAGAGAATAATTGTAGCTCTGAGTTTATATATCAAAAAAATAAAAATGAAGTTGAGAAAAAACGCTTAAAAGTTAGAGAACGTGAAGTTGACTTGAAAGAGGCACAAGCAAAAGGAGATAAGAATAAAATTAGTAAGCAGCAACAAAAACTGCAACAAGCCAAAATTGAACTGCATAAAGCAGAGGAAATATTAAAAGCAAGTAAATAAATCATCAGCAAATTAAACGGATTTAAATAAAAATAGGTCATGCTTAAAAATAATTTTGAGCAAATGATAGCCATGCAGCCTAAGGAGAGCAAAAAGGTGAAAAACACATTAAGCGTGTTGCTTAATAGTGAAATAAGGGTGTTTCGGTGATTGAAGTAAATTTTACGCTGTTCTGAGATGGAAATTCCAAAGACCTGCGCTAAGGAGTAAGAAGGTATCATCAATAAAGGGTCTACGATTCCGTAAAATTTGGGTCATGCAACCGAGGCGCTTGATACCCGCGATGGCGTGTTCAACTGTAATACGGATGCCCGAGATTATTTTATTTTCTTGTTTTTGTTCAGGCGATAAAGGTCTTTTTCGAGTTCCTTTTTTTGGGATTTGTGTATTAGGATGCTGTTTATCTATACCTTGAAAACCGGTATCTGCCCAGATGGTTACCT
>NZ_NHNG01000644.1:0-16076 GCF_002287155.1 Arsenophonus sp. ENCA | reverse complement strand
AGGTAACCATCTGGGCAGATACCGGTTTTCAAGGTATAGATAAACAGCATCCTAATACACAAATCCCAAAAAAAGGAACTCGAAAAAGACCTTTATCGCCTGAACAAAAACAAGAAAATAAAATAATCTCGGGCATCCGTATTACAGTTGAACACGCCATCGCGGGTATCAAGCGCCTCGGTTGCATGACCCAAATTTTACGGAATCGTAGACCCTTTATTGATGATACCTTCTTACTCCTTAGCGCAGGTCTTTGGAATTTCCATCTCAGAACAGCGTAAAATTTACTTCAATCACCGAAACACCCTTATTTCACTATTAAGCAACACGCTTTATGTATGACCAAGGATTTACTTTGTTGCATTTCGTTTGGGAATTGGCGATGAAGAAAAACATATTGATTGGATAGAAACGCAATTAGATTTGATAGCAAACATAGGCCTAAAAAATTACCTACAATCTCAGCTGGGTGAATAGACATGATTTAATTGGTATTTATTGATTAAAATTTTAACAAATATTATTGCATAAGATTTTTATAAATAAATTTTATGCAATTTTTTTATCTACGGCTTGCTCTTATCCTGAAATTACGTATAATGGACGGGCTCTTTAATTCAAGAGCCTCGCCGTAAAGGCTAGTAAGCAGTAAAACTGCGTTAAAAAAAACAATACCTCCGATTTGGAGGTTATTATGAGAATGATTACACTCCCCTATCAATCGAAATGGGTGCGAGGAGTAATTTTATACGTTTATAAATAGTTGGAGCTCTGGTCTCATGCAGAACCAAAGAATCCGTATCCGCCTGAAAGCCTTTGATCATCGTTTAATTGATCAATCAACTGCGGAAATCGTTGAAACTGCTAAGCGCACTGGCGCTCAAGTACGTGGTCCGATCCCGTTACCTACACGTAAAGAACGTTTTACCGTTCTGATTTCGCCGCATGTTAATAAAGATGCACGTGATCAGTACGAAATTCGTACTCATAAGCGTCTGGTTGACATCGTTGAGCCAACTGAGAAAACCGTTGATGCTCTGATGCGTCTGGATCTGGCTGCCGGTGTAGATGTGCAGATCAGCCTGGGTTAATCAGGTCATTGCGCGATTGAGAGGTTGAAACAATGATTGGTTTAGTCGGGAAGAAAGTAGGAATGACACGTATCTTCACTGAAGATGGTGTTTCTATTCCTGTAACTGTTATCGAAATTGAAAATAACCGAGTGACTCAGGTTAAGAGCCTGGAAACCGATGGTTATAATGCAATTCAGGTTACTACCGGTAGCAAAAAAGCAAACCGTGTAAAGAAACCTGAAGCTGGGCATTTTGCTAAAGCTGGTGTTGAAGCTGGCCGTATCCTACGTGAATTTCGTTTGAGTGAAAACGAAGAGTTTACTGTAGGTCAAAGCATTAGTGTTGAAATTTTTGCTGACGTCAAGAAAGTCGATGTTACTGGTACCTCCAAAGGTAAGGGTTTTGCTGGTACGGTTAAACGCTGGAATTTTCGCACTCAGGACGCTACTCATGGTAACTCCTTGTCACACCGTGTTCCGGGTTCTATTGGTCAAAACCAGACTCCGGGTAAGGTATTTAAAGGCAAGAAAATGGCAGGCCAATTGGGTAATGAACGTGTAACTGTTCAAAGTCTGGATGTAGTACGCGTTGACGCTGAACGTAATCTGCTGTTGGTCAAGGGTGCTGTTCCAGGTGCAACTGGTAGCAACCTGATTGTAAAACCAGCTGTTAAGGCGTAACGTCGAGGAGATAGGAATGGAATTGGTAATGAAAGACGCGCAAAGCGCGCTGACTGTTTCCGAAACTACCTTCGGGCGTGATTTCAATGAAGCGCTTGTGCATCAAGTAGTTGTTGCGTATGCAGCTGGTGCTCGTCAAGGTACTCGTGCTCAGAAAACTCGTGCTGAGGTTTCAGGTTCTGGTAAAAAGCCATGGCGTCAAAAAGGTACTGGTCGTGCACGTGCTGGTTCAGTTAAGAGCCCAATTTGGCGCTCTGGTGGTGTCACTTTCGCAGCGAGACCACAGGACCACAGTCAAAAAGTAAATAAAAAGATGTACCGCGGTGCTTTGAAAAGCATCTTGTCTGAATTGGTACGTCAGGATCGTCTAATTGTTGTCGAGAAATTTGCACTGGAAGCGCCGAAAACTAAGCTTCTGGTACAAAAATTAAAGGAAATGGCGCTGTATGATGTATTGATCGTCACGAATGAGGTTGATGAAAACTTGTTTTTAGCAGCCCGTAACTTATATAAAGTTGATGTTCGCGATGCAATCGGTATCGATCCTGTTAGCCTAATTGCCTTCGACAAAGTAGTTATGACTGCTGATGCTGTGAAGCAAATTGAGGAGATACTAGCATGATCCGTGAAGAACGTCTGCTAAAAGTACTACGTGCGCCGCATGTCTCTGAAAAAGCTTCTACAGCGATGGAAAAAAGTAACACCATCGTGCTTAAAGTAGCGAAAGATGCGACTAAAGCAGAGATTAAGGCTGCCGTACAGAAACTGTTCGAAGTTGAAGTCAAAGGTGTAAATACTTTACTAGTTAAAGGCAAAACCAAACGCCCCGGTCAGCGAATTGGTCGTCGTAGCGACTGGAAAAAAGCTTACGTCACTCTGAAAGAAGGCCAGAATCTGGACTTCATCGGTGGTGCAGAGTAAGTCGGAGGAGTAAAGAACAATGGCAGTTGTTAAATGTAAACCTACGTCTCCGGGCCGTCGCCACGTAGTTAAAGTGGTTAACCCTGAGCTGCATAAGGGTAAACCTTATGCTCCGTTGCTAGAAAAAAGCAACAAAACCGGTGGACGTAACAATAATGGCCGTATTACTACGCGTCATATTGGTGGTGGTCACAAACAGCATTATCGTCTAATTGACTTTAAACGCAATAGAGATGGTATTGCTGCTACTGTTGAGCGTCTGGAATATGATCCAAATCGTTCGGCGAATATTGCATTAATTCTCTATAAAGATGGAGAGCGTCGCTATATTCTGGCACCAAAAGGCTTAAAAGCCGGAGACCAAATTCAGTCTGGTGCAGATGCAGCAATTAAAGCAGGTAATGCTTTACCTATGCGTAATATTCCTGTCGGTTCAACGGTTCATAATGTTGAGCTTAAACCGGGTAAAGGTGGTCAGCTGGCGCGTTCAGCCGGTGCTTATGTGCAAATCGTTGCACGCGATGGTAGTTATGTAACTATCCGTTTGCGTTCTGGCGAAATGCGTAAAGTACTTTCTGAGTGTCGTGCGACATTAGGTGAAGTTGGTAATGAGGAGCATATGCTGCGTGTTCTGGGTAAAGCTGGTGCTAGCCGCTGGCGTGGAATTCGCCCTACCGTTCGTGGTACAGCGATGAACCCAGTAGACCATCCACATGGTGGTGGTGAAGGTCGTAACTTTGGTAAACACCCAGTAACACCTTGGGGCGTTCAGACCAAAGGTAAAAAGACCCGTAGCAATAAGCGTACTGATAAATATATCGTACGTCAACGTTCTAAAAAATAATTAGAGGATAAACCATGCCACGTTCTCTCAAGAAAGGTCCTTTTATTGACCTGCACTTGCTGAAGAAGGTAGAGAAAGCGGTGGAAAGCGGAGACAAAAAGCCTCTCAAGACTTGGTCCCGTCGTTCAACGATCTTTCCTAACATGATCGGTTTGACCATCGCTATCCATAATGGTCGTCAGCATGTTCCAGTTTTTGTTACCGACGAAATGGTTGGTCATAAACTGGGTGAATTCGCGCCGACCCGTACTTATCGCGGCCATGCGGCCGATAAAAAGGCCAAGAAACGTTAAGGTAGGAGGAAGAGATGGAAACTATCGCTATGCATCGCCACGCTCGTTCTTCTGCTCAGAAGGTTCGTTTAGTGGCTGATCTGATTCGCGGTAAGAAAGTGTCGCAAGCTCTAGAAATTCTGAACTATACCAACAAGAAAGCTGCTGGTTTAGTGAAGAAAGTACTTGAGTCTGCTATCGCTAACGCCGAGCACAACGATGGTGCTGATATTGATGACTTAAAAGTGACGAAAATTTTCGTTAACGAAGGTCCAACTATGAAACGCATCATGCCTCGCGCGAAAGGCCGTGCAGATCGTATTTTGAAGCGCACCAGCCACATTACTGTGGTTGTGTCCGATCGCTGAGACTCTGGAGACTAGCAATGGGTCAGAAAGTACATCCTAATGGTATTCGCCTGGGTATTGTCAAACCTTGGAACTCTACTTGGTATGCGAATACAAAAGAATTCGCTGACAACCTAGACAGCGATTTTAAAGTACGCCAGTATCTGAATAAAGAACTGGCAAAGGCATCTATTTCACGTATCGTTATCGAACGTCCTGCGAAGAGCATCCGTGTAACTATTCACACTGCTCGTCCCGGTATCGTTATCGGTAAAAAAGGTGAAGATGTCGAGAAACTGCGTAAAACAGTAGCAGATATTGCTGGTGTTCCTGCGCAAATCAATGTTGCTGAAGTACGCAAGCCTGAACTGGATGCTAAATTAGTTGCTGATAGTATCGCTTCACAGCTGGAACGTCGTGTTATGTTCCGTCGAGCTATGAAACGAGCGGTACAGAATGCTATGCGTCTAGGTGCAAAAGGCATAAAAGTGGAAGTCAGTGGTCGTTTAGGCGGCGCTGAAATTGCACGTACTGAGTGGTATCGTGAAGGCCGTGTGCCATTGCACACCTTGCGTGCTGATATCGATTATAACACTGCAGAAGCGCACACTACTTATGGGGTACTCGGCGTTAAGGTATGGATCTTCAAAGGTGAGATTCTGGGTGGTATGGCTGCTGTTGAACAGGTAGAGAAACCTACAGTTCAACCTAAAAAGCAGCAGCGTAAAGGCCGCAAGGAGAGTCGCTGATGTTACAACCAAAGCGTACGAAATTCCGTAAAATGCATAAAGGCCGCAATCGTGGTCTGGCTGCAGGTACGGATGTTAGCTTCGGCACTTTCGGTCTGAAGGCAGTGGGTCGTGGACGTCTGACTGCACGTCAGATTGAAGCGGCACGCCGTGCCATGACCCGTGCAGTTAAGCGTCAGGGTAAAATCTGGATCCGTGTGTTTCCAGATAAACCTATTACTGAAAAGCCACTTGAAGTGCGTATGGGTAAAGGTAAAGGTAACGTAGAGTATTGGGTTGCCTTGATCCAACCTGGTAAAGTTCTTTATGAAATGGACGGTGTTCCAGAAGAGCTAGCTCGTGAAGCATTCAAGTTGGCAGCAGCAAAACTGCCTATCAAAACCACCTTTGTAACTAAGACGGTGATGTAATGAAAGCAAAAGGGCTGCGCGAAAAAAGCGTTGAAGAGTTGGACACTGAACTGCTTAACCTGCTACGTGAGCAATTTAACTTGAGTATGCAGGCAGCAAGTGGACAGCTGCAACAGTCTCACCTGTTGAAACAAGTACGTCGTGATATTGCACGCGTTAAGACTTTATTGACTGAAAAGGCGGGTGCGTAATGAGCGATAAAATCCGTACTTTGCAAGGTCGTGTAACTAGCGATAAAATGGAGAAATCTATTGTCGTTGCTATTGAGCGTATGGTAAAACATCCTTTATATGGTAAGTTTATCCGTCGTACGACCAAATTGCATGTACATGACGAGAATAATGAATGTGGTATCGGTGATCTAGTGGAAATCCGTGAAACCCGCCCACTGTCCAAAACAAAGTCATGGACACTTGTTCGCGTTGTAGAAAAAGCTGTTCTGTAATAGGATAGCCATTTCATAATAGAATAAGCGGCTCTTAATAAAGCGGCCGTTTATTTTTTCTGTCCATATTGATGTTGTGGTGTTATAATGCTGCGCCCTCATGTATGGGTAATTGTACTGCCTCTTCAATTTATATAAGAAGCGGCTTAGTTGTAGTTGACATTTAGCGGAGCACTAAAATGATCCAAGAACAGACTATGCTAAACGTAGCCGACAACTCCGGCGCACGTCGCGTAATGTGTATCAAGGTTCTAGGTGGCTCGCACCGTCGCTACGCAGATGTAGGTGATATCATCAAAATTACTGTTAAAGAAGCAATTCCACGCGGTAAAGTGAAAAAAGGTGATGTCCTGAAAGCGGTAGTGGTGCGCACCAAGAAGGGTGTTCGTCGCCCTGACGGTTCTGTCATTCGCTTCGATGGCAATGCTTGTGTGTTGTTAAACAATACAAGTGAGCAAGTTATCGGTACGCGTATTTTTGGGCCGGTAACTCGTGAACTTCGTACTGAGAAGTTTATGAAAATTATCTCTCTGGCACCAGAAGTACTCTAAGGAGCGGGCACAATGGCAGCGAAAATCCGTCGTGATGACGAAGTTATCGTGTTAGCTGGTAAAGATAAAGGCAAACGCGGTAAAGTAAAACAGGTTCTTTCTTCTGGTAAAGTCATTGTTGAAGGGATTAATCTGGTTAAGAAACATCAGAAGCCTGTTCCGGCTCTGAGTCAACCAGGTGGCATCGTCGAAAAAGAAGCAGCAATTGATGTTTCTAACGTTGCAATCTTTAATGTGACAACTGGCAAGGCTGACCGAGTAGGTTTTAGAATTGAAGATGGCAAAAAAGTGCGTTTCTTCAAATCTAACAGTGAAACTATTAAGTAACTTTTGGAGTATACGATGGCGAAACTGCATGATTACTATAAAGACGAGGTAGTCCAAAAGCTGATGACTCAGTTTGGCTACAATTCTGTCATGCAAGTCCCTCGGGTCGAGAAGATCACCCTGAATATGGGTGTTGGTGAAGCTGTTGCCGATAAAAAGCTGCTTGATAATGCAGCTGCTGATTTAGCGGCAATAACAGGGCAAAAACCATTTATCACCAAAGCGCGCAAATCTGTTGCAGGCTTCAAAATCCGTCAGGGCTATCCAATCGGCTGTAAAGTGACCCTGCGTGGCGAACGTATGCGGGAATTCTTTGAGCGTCTGATTTTTATTGCTGTACCACGTATCCGTGATTTCCGTGGTTTATCCACTAAATCATTTGATGGTCGCGGTAACTACAGCATGGGTGTACGTGAACAAATCATCTTTCCTGAAATCGATTATGATAAAGTGGATCGTGTACGTGGTTTAGATATTACTATCACCACTAGTGCGAAATCAGATGATGAAGGTCTTGCACTGTTGATGGCGTTTAACTTTCCGTTCCGTAAGTAAGGCAGGGTATTCATGGCTAAACAATCAATGAAAGCACGTGATGTAAAACGTGCAAAATTAGCTGAAAAATTCTTTGCAAAACGCACAGAATTGAAAGCTATTATTTCTGATGTGAATACATCTGATGAAGATCGTTGGAATGCTGTTCTTAAGCTGCAAACGCTACCACGTGATTCCAGCCCTTCTCGTCGGCGTAACCGCTGTCGTCAAACTGGGCGTCCGCATGGTTTTCTGCGGAAATTTGGTCTAAGCCGTATTAAAGTCCGTGAATCCGCTATGCGCGGTGAAATCCCGGGTCTTAAAAAGGCTAGCTGGTAATTATCACCAATTGAATCACGGGAGTAAAGACAGATGAGCATGCAAGATCCCATCGCGGATATGCTAACCCGTATCCGTAACGGTCAGGCCGCTAATAAAGCTGCGGTCAACATGCCTTCCGCTAAGCTAAAAGTAGCGATTGCTACAGTGCTTAAGGAAGAAGGTTATATCGAAGATTATAAAATTGAAGGCGACATCAAGCCAACATTGGAAATTACATTTAAATATTTCCAAGGCAAGGCTGTTGTAGAAAGCATTCAGCGTGTAAGCCGCCCAAGTTTGCGCATCTATAAGAAAAAAGATAAGCTACCACAGGTTATGGCTGGTTTAGGCATTGCGATTATTTCTACTTCTAAAGGTGTCATGACTGATCGTGCAGCTCGCCAAGCAGGTTTAGGTGGCGAAATTCTCTGCTACGTAGCTTAATTCGGGAGGAAAGAATGTCTCGTGTGGCAAAAGCACCTGTCGTCATTCCTGCCGGCGTAGAAGTTAAACTTGACGGTCAGGATATAGCGATTAAAGGTAAAAATGGCAAGCTTACTCGTACAATCCATAAAGCTGTTGAAGTCAAACATGCTGATAATCAATTAACGTTTGCAGCTCGTGAAGGTTTTGCTGATGCATCGGCGCAAGCGGGTACGACGCGTTCTTTATTGAATGCAATGGTTATTGGTGTTACCGAAGGCTTCACTAAGAAACTTCAGCTGGTTGGTGTCGGTTATCGTGCAGCTATTAAAGGCAATACTGTAAGTTTGTCCTTAGGTTTCTCTCATCCGGTAGAGCATGAACTGCCAGCAGGTATTACTGCAAAATGTCCTTCACAGACTGAAATTGTGTTGGAAGGAGCAGATAAACAGGCAATTGGCCAAGTTGCAGCAGAATTGCGTGCTTACCGTCGTCCTGAACCTTATAAAGGTAAAGGTGTTTGTTACGCCGATGAAATCGTGCGTACTAAAGAGGCTAAGAAGAAGTAAGGTAACACTATGGATAAGAAAGTAGCTCGTATCCGTCGTGCGACCCGCGCACGCCGCAAACTACATGAACTGGGTGCAACGCGCTTGGTGGTACACCGTACCCCTCGACATATTTATGCGCAGGTTATTGCACCAAACGGTTCTGAAACTTTGGTGGTTGCTTCTACTACAGAAAAAACTATCAATGGGCAAGTAAAGTACACAGGAAACAAAGAAGCAGCAGCAGCAGTTGGTAAATTAATTGCTGAGCGCGCGTTGGAAAAAGGCATCAAAGAAGTTGCTTTTGACCGTTCTGGTTTCCAATATCATGGTCGAGTCCAGGCACTGGCAGATGCTGCCCGTGAAGCTGGCCTTCAGTTCTAAGGTAGAGGTGTAAGATGGCTCACATCGAGAAACAAGCTGGCGAACTGCAGGAAAAGCTGATCGCGGTAAATCGTGTAGCAAAAACCGTCAAAGGTGGCCGTATTTTTAGTTTTACAGCACTAACTGTCGTTGGTGATGGTAACGGTCGTGTTGGTTTTGGCTACGGTAAGGCACGCGAAGTTCCGGCAGCAATCCAGAAAGCGATGGAAAAAGCCCGTCGCAATATGAAAAACGTCGCTCTCAATAATGGTACTTTGTATCATCCTGTAAAAGGTGCTCACACAGGTTCTCGTGTGTTTATGCAACCTGCTTATGAAGGTACGGGTATCATCGCAGGCGGTGCAATGCGTGCTGTTTTGGAAGTCGCGGGTGTTCATAACGTACTGGCTAAAACCTATGGTTCCACGAACCCAATTAATGTTGTTCGTGCAACGCTGGATGCTTTAGACAGTATGAAGTCTCCAGAAATGGTCGCAGCTAAGCGTGGTAAATCCGTCGAAGAAATTCTGGGGTAATGGACCATGGCTAAGACTATTAAAATTACACAATTTCGCAGTACTATTGGTCGTTTGCCAAAGCATAAGGCAACCATGATCGGTTTAGGTCTGCGTCGTATCGGTCATACTGTAGAACGTGAAGATACACCAGCGATCCGCGGCATGATCAATTTGGTTTCCTACATGGTTAAAGTTGAGGAGTAACAGATGCGCTTAAATACTCTGTCTCCAGCTGAAGGTGCTAAACAAGCACCTAAACGCGTAGGTCGCGGTATTGGTTCCGGTTTAGGTAAAACTGGCGGACGTGGTCATAAAGGTCAGAAGTCTCGTTCTGGCGGTGGCGTACGTCGTGGTTTTGAAGGCGGTCAGATGCCTCTATATCGTCGTTTACCAAAATTTGGTTTTACTTCACGTAAGGCAATGATTACTGCAGAAGTTCGTTTGTCAGACTTTGCTAAAGTTGAAGGCGATGTCATTGATCTGAATACGCTGAAAGCTGCTAATATAGTTGGCATTCAAATAGAATATGCGAAAGTTATTCTTTCTGGTGAAGTTAATCGTCCAGTAACTGTGCGTGGTCTTCGTGTAACAAAAGGTGCACGGACTGCAATTGAAGCGGCTGGCGGTAAAATCGAGGAATAAGTTACAGATGGCGAAGCAACCAGGTTTAGATTTTCAAAGTGCTAAAGGTGGCATAGGCGAACTTAAACGCAGGCTTTTGTTTGTTATTGGGGCGCTGATTGTTTTCCGTATTGGTTCTTTTATTCCTATTCCTGGTATTGATGCCACTGTGCTTGCCAAATTGCTTGAACAGCAAAGAGGCACCATCATTGAAATGTTTAATATGTTCTCTGGTGGTGCACTTAGTCGTGCTTCTATCTTTGCATTGGGAATTATGCCGTATATTTCGGCATCGATTATTGCCCAATTACTGACTGTAGTTAATCCACGACTAGCAGAGATTAAGAAGGAAGGGGAAGCCGGTCGCCGTAAGATTAGTCAATATACGCGTTATGGTACTTTGGTATTAGCGATATTCCAATCTATTGGTATTGCGACAGGTTTACCAAATATGGCTGGAATGCAAGGGTTGGTAATCAATCCTGGTTTTCCGTTTTATTTCACGGCCGTTGTTAGTTTAGTGACAGGAACAATGTTTCTGATGCGGCTAGGCGAACAAATTACTGAAAGAGGTATTGGAAACGGTATCTCTATCATTATCTTTGCAGGTATAGTTGCGGGGCTCCCGCCGGCCATCGGCCATACCATTGAGCAAGTTCGGCAAGGCGATTTGCACTTCCTCCTGTTGTTGTTGATTGCAGTTTTAGTATTTGCTGTGACTTATTTTGTTGTCTTTATGGAACGTGGTCAGCGCCGCATAGTGGTTAACTACGCAAAACGTCAACAAGGTCGTCGCATTTATGCTGCACAAAGCACACATTTACCATTAAAGGTAAATATGGCAGGTGTTATTCCTGCAATTTTTGCTTCCAGTATTATACTGTTCCCAGGTACAATAGCTTCCTGGTTTGGTGATGGAACAGGTTGGGGTTGGCTGACAGCTATTTCAATGTATTTGCAGCCAGGACAACCACTTTATGTGTTACTTTATGCATCTGCAATCATCTTCTTCTGTTTCTTTTATACGGCGTTAGTTTTTAATCCGCGAGAGACAGCAGATAACCTGAAGAAGTCCGGTGCATTTGTACCAGGAATTCGTCCGGGAGAGCAAACGGCCAAGTATATTGACAAAGTAATGACACGCCTAACATTAGTAGGTGCATTGTATATTACTTTTATTTGCTTAATCCCGGAGTTCATGCGTGACGCAATGAAAGTTCCATTCTATTTTGGTGGTACTTCACTTCTAATTGTCGTCGTCGTTATTATGGACTTTATGGCTCAAGTGCAAACTCTTATGATGTCCAGTCAATATGAGTCTGCATTGAAAAAGGCAAATCTTAAAGGCAAATAATTGTCTTTAAATTAATTTGCTTAAGAAGTTACGGAGAGTAAAAATGAAAGTTCGTGCTTCAGTCAAGAAATTATGCCGTAACTGTAAAATCATTAGACGTGAAGGTATTGTTCTTGTGATTTGCAGCGTTGAACCAAGACATAAACAGCGTCAAGGTTAAGAAAAAGCATTTTTTTCTTGCAAAGTTGGGTTGAGCTGGCTAAATTAGCCAGCCAAACTTTTTATCTAAAAAAATGTATAACTGTTTGAGTATCCTGAAAGCGGGCTTTTCAGCACAGTTATGCAGTATTTAACTTTAGGAGTGCATAGTGGCCCGTATAGCAGGCATTAACATTCCTGATCAACATACCGTAATCGCATTAACATCGATTTACGGCATCGGCAAAACTCGCTCACAGTCAATCTGTGCAGCAACTGGTATTGCTGAGCATGTTAAGATCAGTGAGCTGTCTGAAGAGCAAATCGACAAGTTACGTGACGAAGTTGCTAAATACATTGTTGAAGGTGATTTGCGTCGTGAAGTTACCCTAAGCATCAAGCGCTTAATGGATCTTGGTTGTTATCGTGGTTTACGTCACCGCCGTGGTCTTCCTGTGCGTGGTCAACGTACTAAGACTAATGCGCGTACCCGTAAGGGCCCGCGTAAGCCGATCAAGAAATAGTCGGGGTATTAAATAATGGCAAAAGCACCTATTCGTGCACGTAAGCGTGTAAGAAAGCAAGTTTCAGACGGTGTGGCTCATATCCATGCTTCTTTTAACAACACAATTGTTACCATTACTGATCGTCAAGGTAATGCATTGGGTTGGGCAACCGCAGGTGGTTCTGGTTTTCGTGGTTCTCGTAAGTCTACTCCGTTTGCCGCTCAAGTTGCAGCAGAACGTTGTGCTGAGGCAGTGAAAGAGTACGGAATCAAAAACTTAGAAGTTATGGTTAAAGGACCTGGTCCTGGCCGTGAGTCAACTATCCGTGCGTTAAATGCGGCTGGTTTCCGCATTACTAACATTACTGATGTAACTCCGATCCCTCATAACGGTTGTCGTCCACCGAAGAAACGTCGTGTTTAATTACGTTGCGTTTTTAGGATTGTTGGAGAAAGAAAATGGCTAGATATTTGGGTCCTAAGCTCAAGCTGAACCGTCGCGAGGGTACAGATCTTTTTCTTAAGTCTGGCGTTCGCGCGATTGACACCAAGTGTAAATTAGAACAGGCACCAGGACAGCATGGCGCACGTAAACCGCGTCTATCTGATTATGGTGTTCAGTTACGTGAGAAACAAAAAGTTCGTCGTATTTACGGTGTTCTAGAACGTCAATTCCGTAACTATTATAAAAAAGCAACACGATTGAAAGGTAATACGGGTGAAAATTTGCTCAATTTGCTGGAAGGTCGTTTAGACAATACTGTTTATCGTATGGGCTTTGGCGCAACACGTGCGGAAGCACGTCAGATGGTTAGCCATAAAGCTATCATGGTAAATGGTCAAGTCGTTAATATTGCTTCTTATCAGGTTTCCCCGAATGACGTTATCAGCGTTCGTGAAAAAGCAAAAAAACAGTCTCGTATTAAGGCTGCTTTAGAATTTGCTGAACAGCGTGAGAAGCCAAATTGGCTTGAGGTTGATGCGGTTAAGATGGAAGGTGTGTTCAAACGTATTCCTGAACGTGCTGATCTGTCTGCTGACATTAACGAACACCTGATCGTCGAGCTTTACTCTAAGTAAAGCTTAGTACCAAAGAGAGGACACAATGCAGGGTTCTGTGACAGAGTTTCTTAAACCGCGCCTGGTTGATATCGAGCAAATTAGTTCGACGCACGCCAAGGTAACCCTTGAACCGTTAGAACGTGGCTTTGGCCATACTCTTGGTAACGCACTACGCCGTATTTTGCTTTCGTCTATGCCGGGTTGTGCTGTGACCGAGGTTGAAATTGATGGTGTACTGCATGAGTACAGCACTAAAGAATGTGTGCAGGAAGATATCCTGGAGATTCTCCTTAACCTGAAAGGGCTGGCGGTAAAAGTTCACGGTAAAGATGAAGTTATTCTGACCTTGAATAAATCTGGAATTGGCCCTGTGACTGCCGCCGATATCACCCCTAATGATGATATCGAAATCGTCAAGCCGCAACATGTTATCTGCCATCTAACTGATGAAAGCGCTGCTATTAATATGCGTATTAAAGTACAGCGTGGTCGTGGGTATGTGCCGGCTTCTGCCCGTATTCATTCGGAAGAAGATGAGCGCCCAATCGGTCGTTTGTTAGTTGATGCATGCTATAGCCCTGTAGAGCGTATTGCCTACAATGTTGAAGCGACGCGTGTAGAACAACGCACTGATTTGGATAAGCTGGTTATCGAGATGGAAACTAACGGCACAATCGATCCAGAAGAGGCGATTCGTCGAGCAGCAACTATCTTAGCTGAACAACTCGAAGCTTTCGTTGATTTACGCGATGTTGCTAAGGTTGAAGTTAAAGATGAGAAGCCAGAGTTTGATCCGATTCTGCTGCGCGCAGTTGACGATATGGAATTGACTGTCCGCTCTGCTAACTGTTTAAAAGCAGAAGCTATCCACTACATCGGTGATTTGGTTCAGCGCACTGAAGTTGAGTTGCTTAAAACGCCTAATCTTGGTAAAAAATCACTTACTGAAATTAAGGATGTTTTGGCATCAAGAGGTTTATCGCTAGGCATGCGTCTAGAAAATTGGCCTCCAGCAAGTATTGCTGATGAATGAGATCACAGGTTAAGGTTTTACTGAGAAGGATAAGGTCATGCGCCATCGTAAGAGTGGTCGTCAATTGAACCGCAATAGTAGCCATCGCCAAGCTATGTTTCGTAACATGGCTGGCTCTTTAGTTCGTCATGAGATTATCAAGACAACTTTACCAAAGGCGAAAGAGTTGCGCCGTGTCGTTGAGCCACTGATTACTCTTGCCAAGACCGATAGCGTAGCTAATCGTCGTCTGGCATTTGCCCGTACTCGTGATAATGAGATCGTGGCAAAATTATTTAATGAACTTGGACCGCGTTTCGCGACCCGTGCAGGTGGTTATACTCGTATTATGAAGTGTGGCTCCCGTGCAGGTGACAATGCGCCGATGGCTTACATCGAGCTTGTTGATCGTACTGTTGAGTCTCAATCAGAAGTAACTGCAGAATAAATTTGCAATTACATAAAAAACCGGGATTAATCCCGGTTTTTTATTATTTAAAAATTAACTTTTTGTCATTTCATAGTTTGCTATCATAGTGGATAATATTTATACATATATAAGAGGTAGTTATGTATCATATAGGTAAATTAGCTAAGTTAGCAGATGTTACAACCGATACAATTCGTTTCTATGAAAAACAAGGGCTAATGGAACGCCCTAATCGTACAGAAAGTGGTTATCGTCTTTATAGCAAAAAAGATTTACAACGTTTACGTTTTATTCGTTATGCTAAGCAGTTAGGCTTTACTTTGGAATCTATTTCAGAATTATTGTCTATTCGTATTGATCCTGCCCATCATACTTGCCAGGAATCGAAAAATATTGTAGATGCTCGCTTGCAGGAGATTGAAATTAAAATTATAGAGATGGAGAGAATGAGGAATTCATTAAAAATGCTTAGTGCGGCTTGTTGTGGTAGTAAACATGTTAGTACTGGATGTTCAATTTTAGAGATCCTCGAACAAGGCGCAAGTAAACATTAAATGATATATTCGTTTTGGATGAAAGATGTTTATTTAAAAAGTCATTGATATTGGAGAATTTGGTATGGCAAATTATCAGCATAAACGAGGCCTTATAAAGAAGAGTGCAGTAGAGGCGATACTGTATGACCCTCTGTTTAGGCAACGAATTGAAAAAAATAAAAAAGGAAAAGGGAGCTATCAAAGAAAAATAAAACATAATAAAGAGCAAACGGGTGGGTTAGTAATGCTTAATTTTAAAAATTTATTATTACTAACCCACTAGTTTTGATTATTTTTGTTTTTTTAATAAATCACGAATTTCAGTTAATAATGTGACTTCTTTAGTTGGTGCTGCTGGTGCTTCTTCTTTTTCGCGACGCAATTTATTTATAAGTTTTATCGCAATAAAAATTGCTATAGCGATGATTAGAAAATCAAAAATATTTTGAATAAATACACCATAATTCATAGTAACAGCAGGTATATTATCGTGGGCTTCCCTTAAGACAAGATGAAATTGCTTAAAATCAATACCGCCGATAAGTAATCCAAGGGGAGGCATAATAATATCTGCAACAAGAGAAGAAACAATTTTGCCAAATGCTGCACCAATAATAACACCCACAGCTAGATCAATAATGTTGCCTTTCATTGCAAATTCACGGAATTCTTTTAAAAAGCTCATAGTCCCCTCACCGTTAATCAAAATAGAACGTAAAATTTTAGGGCACCTCGAAAAACTCAAGATTTTCAATTAACCCTTGGCTTTCATTCTAAATAATTAGATTTTTTTTGATTATCACGTTACTGATTCTATCGCACATTGCCCTGGCTAGGGCCATTTGACCCATTCTGGGCGTCAGAAAGCCACGATGCACGCGCTCTGGAAGTACGCCAACCGCTTTAGGTTGTAACATGCTGCCATCATCGTCATGGCAAAATTAGCGCGCACCTGTCCAATGGTGCGGATCAGTTTTCTACCCATTTGTTCCATCGCCGCAAATGCATGTTCAACCCGTGCCCTAGTCTTTGCAATCCTGTGGTTTCGCCCTTGCTGAGTCTTGGACAACGGTTTGTTTCGATGGCCTTTAC
>NZ_NHNG01000762.1:0-887 GCF_002287155.1 Arsenophonus sp. ENCA | reverse complement strand
ACAGTCTATAAGACCGACGTGACACCGCATTACATCGACGATGGTGAGATGTACAACATACGCTGGACTCTCAATTATGAGGTTTACTTTTATTTTGTTTTCACTCTGTGTCTGCTGATTAAACATCAGTTGATAGCTCTTTTATGCTGGCGCCAATTCCCAAACGAAATGCAACAAAGTAAATCCTTGGTCATACATAGATAAAATTACTGTAATGACCCCATAAGAGATACTGTTGTATGAAGGGAAAACATTTGAACTTACATGAGCGTTTTTATATCGAAAAACGAATAATTGACGGTGTTACTCAGGCCACTATTGCTAGAGAATTGGGGCTTTCTCGTTCAACTGTCAGCAGGGAACTCAAACGTAATACTGATCCCGCTTTCCATGGACTTTATTCTTGCAGAAGAGCCGATACCTTAGCGAAAGCCAGACGTCTCAATAAATCTACACGAGATGCATTTAATCAACAAACCCCGCAAACGCAGGATTTTATCCGTAAGGAGCTTGCTTTACATACCTCGCCAGAAGTTATCAGTGGAAGGCTACGTTTGAAGCATGGTGTTTCTGTCAGCCACGAGTTTCGCACAAAACTAATTTGGGTACGCTAATAAAACACGGATGTGCTCAGCAATAGCATTTTTGATTACGTCCCAATTTTGTTGATAAAGGGTTATTTTTTCAGATATACGACGTTTATGTTGTTCAAACCACGCAGAAATAGCGAGAAAAATATGATTTCTTTGCGCTCGGCTCGTGCGAGCCTGACAGCGTTCAATACCACAATTTTGTTTAACTTCTCGATGATAAACTTCAACAGACCAACGGGCATCCATGATAGATTTGACGTATTCACGGGTGGGATTCTCTTTGTTTGTTACTAT
>NZ_NHNG01000111.1:0-5102 GCF_002287155.1 Arsenophonus sp. ENCA | reverse complement strand
ACTTGTCGATCGTCTGTTGGTGATACTGGTTTGCAAAGAGGTCATTCTTAATGGCGCTGCGTTTCTTCATGGTGGTTAGCTCAGTAGACCAGCTTCCGATAACTTTATCAGCAAAATCAAACTCGGCTTAGGTTTTTCGAGGTGCCCCTATAATGATCACGTGATGCATGAGTGTGATCCGGCGCTTGATTTGCGTAATGTTACGATTGCAATTCCTTATCATGTTATTGATGTAGGCATTGCGGGTCAGAAAAAACATCATCCTGAATATAATGGCCATTATTATTGTGGTGTGATCAGTGAAACAACGCCTGTACCAACACCAGGTAGTAATGAAATCAGCCGTGCTTACGAAGAGGGTTGGATAGGTAGAAATGGGTATGAGAGAGCGAATGGTGAAAAGCAACGTTGGGCGATTGCATTTATAGGTGATACCTGTTCCCTAGATGGCAAAATAGTGGCCGAAATTTTTATTGTCGATTTACCCGAAGCTGCTGAAAAGTATGCCATTGCAGGAATTAATCCAATACAGGGTACAGAAACCACTATGCCTGCACCACCAAAAGGGATTAAACAACGCCGCTTAACCTATACTCATGAACGCAAATACCCGGGGATAGTTAATCAACCGCGCCATTGGCTGCGATCTTCGCCTGATGGCAGTAAAATTGGTTTTTAATGAAAGATGATAAGGGGATTGTACAGTTTTGGTTAGTTTCTCCGGTTAGTGGGGTAATGCAACAAATTAGCAAGTCTGCATGGCATATTCAGTCAGCGTTTAGCTGGGGATAGCCAAGGTCGGTATGTGGCATTTATTTGTGATAATAGCGTGATGTTATGTGAAATTCCTTGCGGCAAACTGATTCGTTTGACTGATCGCAGTGATTTGCCGCCATTAGGTGATGCAGTGGTTATTTCCCCGGATGACAGCTATGTTGCTTATCTGCGTAATATTGCTGGCTATCAGCAAATTTTTATTGTGGCGACTGGGATTGTTTGATTTATATAGATTCAATTTTAAGTTTCAATTGAATAATATTTTACTGTTCAATGACCGATTCGTTTTATAGCAAAATAGTGCATTGGATTGGGGTATCCCGCTTTCTTAATTTTTAGTCTGCTGGCTGATATACTGAGAGTTTATGTCAATAAACACACATGCTGACCAAAGCAGGTAATTTCTTTATTTGTTATAAAGATTATAGTGTTATGTTATACCCAAATACCATCCTACGTTATTAATATCAAAAATGATAAGTTGCGCTTAACATAATATCATGGGTTTTGACCTTGGTTTTTACATTATATTCTTCACCAGTAGAATCGAAATGATATACTTCAGCTTGGCCTGAATCTAGATATTTGTAACTAAGATCGAAGGAAAAATCTTGATTGACCGTGTATTTGATCCCTGCTCCCGCGCTCCAGGCAAAGTTGTTAGTGGCATGGGAGCGTGTCCAGTTTTTTCTTATTAAGGAGTTAATAGTTGATGATGTTTTTTGGCTTATATAAGCATAACCTAGTCCAGCAGAGAGATAAGGGGTGAAATCAGATGGATTTTTAAAATCATAATAAGCGTTAAACATTAATGTATTACTGCTATTTGATTTTTAACTGGGATTGTATCATTAAAAATAATAACTACACTATCTCCAGAATAGTTATAGTTAGTGTTTGACCGGCTAATAAATTCCAGTTCGGTTCTGATTGGAATATCAAATTTTTCATAAAAATCATATCCTAAACCGAGACCGGCACCAAACACTGCAGTTCTATGGCTATCTCCTTTTAGCTTTTTTTTTAAATAAATCTTGATCATCGTCAACTTCCGCTAAATAAAAAGCTGGGAAATATTGCCCAGACATTTGCATAATCGATGCCCCCATTTTACCTGTTACGTACATACCAGATTTGCTTTCATTTGCTAACAACCTTGAAGGGATTAAACTGGTAGTTAATAATACTAATAGTGTTTTTTTCATACTTTATTTCTCTAATTTTAATAAAATTAAAAAGATTGTATTTATACGATATGCATAATTTATATATTAGATGAATTATGAAAATAAACAGAAAAATTGACAGTAATATAATGATATTTTTTTAATATAATTAATTTAATAAACTAAATTTGAGTTATGATTATTAAATATAATAATCGATAACATGTATTTATAAATAATATCAAAGGATTACCACAATTAATTACCGGACTGATCAAAAAATAGACGACAAATAATGTTATTCAGGTGATTTATTTGCTGGTGGTTTGATAAGTGATATCTGTAGCTTGATAGTTTTCCCAATCTTGAACTCGTTCTTTTGGTGACGGTTGCGATGCAATATTATCTGCCTGGAAATAATCATAGGGTAGTAAAACAGTGTCAAGCAGCGCAGAAAAAGGTAAGTCAATCATGGCAAGGGGTTTTATCACCCAGCCGGTATCGCTATCTTTTAGTATTCGGGTATCAGCTTTGGTGCCTGAATAGTAACCTTGATGGGGGCCGACATGGGTCATAATACTTGAACAGCCACATAACAATATCAGGCAGCCAACCATATTTAAACTAATGCTACAAATAACGAGGATTAATTGTTTCATTAAGGGTATAAGCCTAGCTTCTCCAAGCGAGTATGAATTTTAATGATAAACATTAATGTTAAAAATACCAGTCTATTAATAGAAATAAAATTTTTTAACAATTATTTTCTGTCGTATGTCCTAAATATGGCACAATTAATGGAAAATTGGTCGCATAAAATTCTTATTTACTGTTGGAATGGGCAATTTGTTTAAATGGAATTATTGATTAACGATTTCTTTATTTATGCGGAGTTAGTTCAGCCTCTTTTTTTAAATAGCATAAAATAGGCCAACAAAGAATAATCATCGGTAGTTGTAATTTCATTAATGGGTAAAGCAGTGGGTAATAATAAATGTTGAGCGCATTTTGGTTTTTCTGCATAAATTATTCCGCGAATAGTCTTTTTATCTCTTTTTTAAAGCGTTTTTCCAAGTTTGAACATGAGATAGCATCCGTATTAAGTCAATAGTCAACTTTAATATCTTTTATTCTGTCAATTGTTATAGCTGGATTATTCGTAAAGTGATTAGGTTTTATAGTTTTCATTAAATTAACAAGCAATAGTTTGGTATAGTGGTGAAAATATCGCTTTATTGCTTAATTAAAAGAATACTTAATATGTTGTAATAATTGCGGTGTTAAAGAGCTCGGGATGTAGATCATTTCATTAGCAATATGTTTGAATATGATCCCGTTAACTTTACAATTCAAAGTCCTCGTTATTATTTTATCACCTCTTATCTTGTATATGATAAGAGGTTTTTTTTATGTATATAGAATTTTATTACTTAATATATTTAATAAAGTTTATTGAATTTATGCTATTATTTATGCTATTGATAGGCAATTTCAATTTCATCAGCTAAAATCGCAATCCCTTGTTCAATTTTTTCTAGTGGTAGAATATAGTTCATTCTCATACATTGATGCGAATGAGGCCAGTATTCATTAAGCCCCGGGAAAAAATAATCGCCGGGCACCATTAATACACCGCGTTTTTTAAGACGTGTGTAAAGTGTTTGACTGTCAATTGGTAAATCTTTAAACCAAAGCCATAGAAATATCGCGCCTTCTGGTTTATGGATCAGGCAGCGACTTTCTGGTATATAACGGCGAATAATTTTTACTGTTTCAGTAACGCGTTGTTGATAAAAAGGTTTTATTACTGTTTGTGAAAGTTTCAATAGATCATTACGTTTAAGGATCGCTAACATTAATGCTGGGCCTATACTACCTGGGGATAAGCTAATGATGCCATTCATGTTACTGATCGCGCTGATAATCGATTCGTTGGCAATAATAATACCGCAGCGACAGCCAGGTAATCCTAATTTGGATAGGCTCATAGATAGAATAATATTTTCATTCCAGATAGGTGTCGCTTGATTAAAAATAATACCTGGAAAGGGAATACCATAAGCACTGTCAATCAAAAGCGGAATAGCATGCTGTTTGGCTAAAGCATCTAACTGCATAATTTCTGCATCGGTAATGACATTTACAGTCGGATTGGTGGGTCTGGAAACGCAAATTACACCGATATCATCGGTTATTTTTAACGATTCAAAATTAATCCGATATTTAAATTGACCATTAGACAGGATGTCAATTTGCGGTTTATTTGCAACAAAAATATCATCATCAAGTCCAGTATCGGCATAACCAACATATTCTGGTGTTAAAGGGAAAAGAACTTTACGTTTTATTCCTTGTTCACAACAGCCTGCAAGGATATTAAATAGATAAAAAAAAGCGCTCTGACTGCCATTAGTCAATGCGATATTTTTAGCACTAATATTCCAGCCTACTTGCTCATTTAACGTATTTGCTAATGCTTCCAGTAAGGCATCTTTTCCTTGTGGGCCATCGTAGTTGCATAATGCTTCATTGAGCTGACCATTTTTAGCCATTTCAGGAATGTGTGCTGGATTACCGCCACCAAGCATAATAACGTCGGGTTTGCGTAAACCTTCATTTAGATCTTTCATTAACAGAGAGATACGGGATGAACTGGAAAATTTTTTACCAAATTGTGAATGTATCATATTTTTCTTTATCAGCTTTGCAGCTACCGTGCTAAGTCAAGAAAAAGATCGCCTTAAGTTTTGGCAACACCCCCTTGTATCTTGTTTTTGTGATATTAGCTAATTGGGCACCTCGAAAAACTCAAGATTTTCAATTAACCCTTGGCTTTCATTCTAAATAATTAGATTTTTTTTGATTATCACGTTACTGATTCTATCGCACATTGCCCTGGCTAGGGCCATTTGACCCATTCTGGGCGTCAGAAAGCCACGATGCACGCGCTCTGGAAGTACGCCAACCGCTTTAGGTTGTAACATGCTGCCATCATCGTCATGGCAAAATTAGCGCGCACCTGTCCAATGGTGCGGATCAGTTTTCTACCCATTTGTTCCATCGCCGCAAATGCATGTTCAACCCGTGCCCTAGTCTTTGCAATCCTGTGGTTTCGCCCTTGCTGAGTCTTGGACAACGGTTTGTTTCGATGGCCTTTAC
>NZ_NHNG01000712.1:0-517 GCF_002287155.1 Arsenophonus sp. ENCA | reverse complement strand
CGTGAGCAATGCCTTGAGTGCGTAATTGCTGTGCTGCTTTGGCAATTTCTTGATAGCTAGGTAAGGGGTGGCCAATCCAGCTTTCTAATTCATGTCGATTTGGTTTTACCAACCAAGGATTGGCTTTTAAACCAGCAATCAATGCTTCTCGGCTACTATCAAATATGACGCACATACATTGATTGCGTAGTTGTTTCATCCAGTCAGTAAAATCATCTAAATCGATACCTTTGGGTAAACTACCACTTACACATACCATATCAAATTGGCTTAACCAACTCAGAGAATCTTGAGCAAAATGCAGCCAATCCTGTTTGTTGACTTCAAAACCGGAAAAATTAAAATCACTAACTACACTATTTTTTTCTGTCAATTTGACATTAATTCGAGTTCTACCTTCGATGACATTAAAGCGATTTATGATCCCGCGTTCCTTAAAATCCTGTTGGAAACCGGTTAAATTTTCTTTCCCTAAAAAACCACCAACAGTGACATTAATATTTATATTTTTTAATGT
>NZ_NHNG01000205.1:0-893 GCF_002287155.1 Arsenophonus sp. ENCA | reverse complement strand
AAATTTCCAGTTTGATTAAAATTAATTCGCTATTTTTGTCTTTATTTTTCCAGATATGTGCCAGTTTAAAGTGGAAATGTTTCCTCTCCAAAACCATACTGGAAAGAACTAAAGTTATTAACAATAGCAAAAGACCAGTTTTATATTAATTTCCAAATGGGATAGCGAAAGTTTATGAGTCAATCCTCAATTGTTTTTAATGTCGCAAAAGATAACCTGGATGTAGAGACAGTCACCAATAAATTAATTTCTATTATTGATGGCTGGCTAAAAGCTGAAGGGGCCCATACAACTGATGTTCAACAACAAATGCTACGTTCTCACGTTAAAGCAATGGTAGAAAGAGCCAAAACAGGTGAGTCTTTACCTGAAGTGGATGTCTCACTATTTGAGGAAATATCCCCTGAATCAATTGCCTTGGCCGAGAAGGTTGTTAATACCTTGCCCGGTTTAGCTTACGAAGAGGCTTATCTGCTGTCAGTTCATTTTGAAGTAGCACGTTCTAACTCATAAAGATAATAGGAGAATTAAATATGAAACAGATCCATGTCGTTATTGGTGACCGTTTAGGCAAAGGACAAAAAGTAGCTACCGGTGTTGAAACTGCCGGTGGTAAAGCAACCGTCATTCCCGGTGTTGCTGCTGATATGAAGTTAGGCGACGTAATGAAAGAGCATAATGCAGACTTAGGGATCTCATTTTGTGGTAGTGGCGGTGCCGGTGCCATTACTGCACAGACTAAGTATGGTTATAAAGCACGTTATGGGATGCGTTCTATTGAAGAAGGCGAAACAGCGATTGCAGATGGCTGTATTGTTCTCGGATTTGGTTTTATGGACAAAGAGGAGTTGGGCGAACGTTTAGTTAAAGCATTCAATAAGAAACATGGCAAT
>NZ_NHNG01000706.1:0-5144 GCF_002287155.1 Arsenophonus sp. ENCA | reverse complement strand
AGCACCCACGACAGTCAGCATTTCGAAAGGGTCATTGACAAGGCCAACACCAATCGCAATATCTACGCCGACCGAGGCTATCCCTCTGCGGAGCGGGAAGCTTGGCTGAAGGCAAACGGCTATAGGAGCCAGATTCAGCGTAAAGGCCATCGAAACA
Source organism: Arsenophonus sp. ENCA (assembly GCF_002287155.1). Taxonomy (NCBI): domain Bacteria; kingdom Pseudomonadati; phylum Pseudomonadota; class Gammaproteobacteria; order Enterobacterales; family Morganellaceae; genus Arsenophonus; species Arsenophonus sp. ENCA. Next base: position 4,987 of record NZ_NHNG01000706.1, on the reverse strand, counting down.
AACCGTTGTCCAAGACTCAGCAAGGGCGAAACCACAGGATTGCAAAGACTAGGGCACGGGTTGAACATGCATTTGCGGCGATGGAACAAATGGGTAGAAAACTGATCCGCACCATTGGACAGGTGCGCGCTAATTTTGCCATGACGATGATGGCAGCATGTTACAACCTAAAGCGGTTGGCGTACTTCCAGAGCGCGTGCATCGTGGCTTTCTGACGCCCAGAATGGGTCAAATGGCCCTAGCCAGGGCAATGTGCGATAGAATCAGTAGCGTGATAATCAAAAAAAATCTAATTATTTAGAATGAAAGCCAAGGGTTAATTGAAAATCTTGAGTTTTTCGAGGTGCCCTAAAGATAATACTACAATTTTATTTACTCATACTATTTTAAGCTCAAGAAAAAATATAGTTAAACTACAATTTTACTCCTCAAAAGTAACTTTTAGCTTCGATAAAGAAATAGGAAAAAATAAACCTGATGAAGAATATAATTTTGAAATTGATTTATCAAGATTAACACTTCACTTTATGGATTTTCACTTATCACCTGATGATATAAAAAATCTTATTCAAGTTGAATTTACGTTACTTTCTGATTGGTTAAAACAAAACAATACTAAAGTAGAAAATAATAACTATTTACTGTGCTTTGATTAATCCACTTTACGACTTAGTTTATATAATCAAAAAATACTAATAAATTTTCTTACATCCTAATAAATTATACATGGTGTATTAAAATCAAATAACAACACAGTTAATATTGTTAATTTTCAAAAATATATCGTTATAATTTTATTTAATAAAATTATAACGATATATTTTAAATTAGTGAATGAAGAATTTTTAAAAAATTAAATTGAACAAATTATAAAATCAATTATTTTAATTCAAGGTACCTTTATGATAAATACAAATAAATTTAATAATATAGATAATTTTATTGATACGTCAAAATATAGTGGTGAAAATATTAGCCATTTATTAGGCGGTGCTGAAATATTTGGTCAAGGAAAAGAAAAAGCCATTCAAGATAATAATCAATGGAATGAAAATAACGATTTAGACACAAATGCCAAGAAACTGTCTGCTTCACCGACAAATTTCGTTACTACAATTATAACCAATATCGGTAACGAATCAAAATGGGCGCCAACTAATTCATTAGATAATGCATCGCTTTATTTACGGAACTACCTAGAGTATCTTTATCAAATTAGAAACTGTAACTATATTTCAAATTTTAATAGTAGTTCAAATAGTTTCAAAACTACCAACCCACAGCAATTAGCTGAACACATTATTGCCACGCATAAATTTATTGACAATAATGAACGCGCTAGTTTAATCCCATGAATTAACAACTTATCTAACAGATTTTGTGAAATTTAATGAAGAGGATCATAATTTTATTCAATTTATTACTCCTATCATAAAAGCAGATAATCAAGCCAAATTGTTCTATTACAGTCTCTATTCTAATCCCGCTTCCGGCTATAGTTTTAATTATGTCGCTCAAGAGTTTGTTTTTGATCACAACAAACTAACGGTAGAAAATGCCAAAGTTGAATTAAATAAAACCTATGCAGGACTAAAACGTTGGTTAGATAGAAATAGAGTGAAAAAAACGCCGAAGAATTAACAGGCTAAATTTAAAATAATATTCAAACTTAATAAGATTGGTATTTCTATCCAATCTTATTAGCTCTCAATAACTATAATTGATAAAAAATAACATAAACAATAAATGTCACTTAGTACCAAATATCTTATCGCCCGCATCACCCAAACCAGGAACAATATAACCATGTTCATCCAAATGATCATCAATAGATGCAGTATACAGTTCAACATCGGGATGAGCAGCTTCCAGCGCCTTAATACCTTCCGGTGCAGCAACTAATACCAATATTTTGATAGCATGACAACCTTCTTTTTTAAGTAAATCAACCGTGGCAATCATTGAACCGCTTGTTGCCAACATCGGATCAACAACCAATGCCATCCGTTCATTAATATTTGAAGCCAGCTTTTGAAAATATGGAATAGGCTCCAGCGTCTTTTCATCACGATAAACACCCACAACACTTATACGGGCACTAGGAATATTTTCCAACACTCCATCCATCATTCCCAACCCAGCACGTAAAATTGGCACGACGGTGATTTTTTTTCCTTTAATTTGTTCAATGTTTACCTGACCACACCATCCTTCTATTGCTATTGTTTCTGTTTCTAAATTTGCTGTTGCTTCATAAGTTAACAGACTGCCCACTTCTGAGGCCAATTCACGAAAACGTTTAGTGCTAATATCTTTATCCCGCAATAAGCCCAATTTATGTTTAACTAACGGGTGTTTTACCTCAACGATTTTCACGCTACTCTCCTTCAGTACAAACCATCTACAAATAAAAAATTATCAGATTATAGCGCTTTTTCAGACCTGTTCCACTGATAGATTAAGGTTTTTCTTGCAGGGAATTCACTTTTGCTGGCTCTTGAGTTTTATTATGAAAACCAAAATAAGTATCTCGCAAACGTTTGCTTAGGCTGGTAGAATTATTTCTGTTTCCATCTATTTTACTAAATGCAATCGCCTTGGGAGCTTGCTGTGACAGATAAAACTTCTCTCAGCTATAAAGATGCTGGTGTCAATATCGATGCGGGTAATACACTGGTCGAACGTATTAAAGGTGCTGTTAAAGAAACCCGCCGCCCAGAAGTAATGGGAGGTTTAGGCGGATTTGGTGCACTATGTGCCTTACCACAAAAATATCGTGAGCCAATCTTAGTTTCAAGCACAGATGGTGTCGGAACAAAACTGCGATTAGCAATGGATTTAAAACGCCATGATACAATTGGCATTGATTTAGTTGCTATGTGCGTTAATGATTTGATTGTTCAAGGTGCAGAGCCACTCTTTTTTCTCGACTATTACGCCACCGGTAAGCTAGCAGTCGATACAGCGACCAGCGTGATCAAAAGCATTGCAGCAGGCTGTAAACAGTCAGGTTGTGCCCTAGTCGGCGGTGAAACAGCAGAGATGCCTGGTATGTATCATGGTGAAGATTATGATATAGCAGGTTTTTGTGTTGGCGTGGTCGAAAAAACAAAAATTATTGATGGCAGCAAAGTTAAAGCTGGCGATACCCTAATTGCGTTAGGCGCTAGTGGCCCCCACTCCAATGGTTATTCATTAATTAGAAAAATTTTGCAGATAAACCAAATAGATCCAGCCACAGTACAACTAGAAAATAAGTCACTGGCTGATCATTTATTAGCCCCAACACGCATCTATGTTAAAAATATTCTAGCGTTAATTGAAAAACAGAATATTCATGCCATTGCCCATATAACCGGTGGTGGCTTTTGGGAAAATATTCCACGGGTTTTACCCGCCAATACCCAAGCGCAGATCGATAGCGCTAGCTGGCAATGGCCGGCGATATTTAGTTGGTTACAACAAACCGGTAATGTATCGACCCATGAAATGTACCGCACCTTCAATTGTGGTGTTGGCATGTTAATTGTTTTACCTGCAGAAGAAGTCTCTGATGCATTACAACTGCTCAATCAACTGGGTGAAAAAGCCTGGCAAATTGGTAAAATTGTCGAGATCAACGCGGATAAACCGCAGGTAATAATCAGCTAATGAAAAATTTTGTAGTATTAATTTCTGGCAATGGCAGTAATTTACAAGCCATTATTGATGCTTGCCAAAAACAAAGTATTGCCGCAAAAATTAGTGCAGTTTTCAGTGATAATCCAACTGCTTATGGTTTAGAACGGGCCAAGCAAGCCGCAATCCCAACTGTCGTGATGCAAAAAGCGGATTACGCGGATAACCATGCTTATGATGCTTCATTGATGGCCGAAATAGCACGATATCAGCCAGATCTGATCGTGCTGGCAGGTTACATGCGCATTCTCACGCCATACTTTGTCAGCCATTATTTAGGTAAAATAATTAATATTCACCCTTCCTTATTACCTAAGTATCCTGGATTAGATACTCACCGTAAAGCGCTAGCAAACGGAGATAAAGAGCACGGTACTTCGATTCACTTTGTCACTGAGAAATTGGATTCAGGTCCAATTATTTTACAAGCTAAAGTGCCTATCTTTGCCGGAGATCAACCGCAAGATATTATTGCGCGCGTTCAAACACAAGAGCATCGTATTTATCCATTAGTTATTAATTGGTTTGTTAAAGGCCGTTTAGCTATGGTTAATAATTCAGCCTTCCTGGATGGCTGTAAACTACCTGAATACGGTTATGCTAATGAAGATTAGCAGTATCTTCCTCTATGTGATGCCAATGGCATCACAATTTTGTATACTGATGCTAACCCATATTGATACAAATTCTAATTGATAATTTTGTAGTAATAATCAACCAATACTTAACTAATTAGTTATCGAAAACTGAGTTTATTGCTAAAATATAATTGCTCTCATTTATCACTCAGCTTGATTCTGCTATTCTTTAGTAACCAAACCGACTAAAAATACAAAACATCCATAGTAACTATTTTAATATGCTAAGTTTTACTCCCAATCGAGGTATCCAATGCCTACTGGCAAAAAAAATGAGTCAATTACACTACGACCTTTAGAACGTGAAGATCTCCCATTTGTCCATCAATTAGATAATAACGCCAGTGTTATGCGTTATTGGTTCGAAGAGCCTTATGAAGCTTTTGTTGAATTAAGTGATCTGTATGACAAACACATTCATGATCAGTTAGAGCGTCGGTTTATTATTGAAAATGAAGGCACTAAAATTGGATTAATTGAATTAGTAGAAATAAATTATATTCATCGTCGAGCTGAAATTGGCATTATTATCGATCCGGCCTTTCAAGGAAGCAGCCTAGCGGCTGCAAATCGATATCGGGTAGAATGGTGGTACCTTGAACTTCTGGAAATCATATAAAATTACCCCCGTGCTTTCTGAATTCACTCCTCGCCCTCTAAAAACGTTGTTT
>NZ_NHNG01000483.1:0-16293 GCF_002287155.1 Arsenophonus sp. ENCA | reverse complement strand
GACGTCTTTAACTCCAGGAAAGGCGCGAAAAAATTCCTCAGCAGAGCGAATTTGACGAGCGGGCAAAACACATTCTCGCCCCAAGGTCATCTCTAAAACCGGCAATAATATTTTTACCCAGCGACATGCCCGTGTTCTATCTAAACCAAAAAGAAGTCCTTGCAAATCATAGGTCGGATAACATTTTAAATACAATAAAATAAAAAGCAGTTTATCTAATGGGGTTGGGATAAATCCTTTCTGCCCTGCACCCATCTGCCGCTCGTGAGCTTTTCGATTCTTTTTCCGATAAATCAAATAACAAGCTGAAAATTCAGCGGCTAAATTTTTCAATTCTTCGACTGATAATCCAATGATTGCTTTACATAAACGATTATCTCGTAACAACTGCTCTTTGTTGATCATTTCAAACCGTTATTTTCTAAGTTAAACCTCTTTTTATTGTCTATAGCGTGACAATAAATGCAAGTCTCTATTCAGCAACTAGTTTAATGAACAAAAGTAAAATTGGCAATAATATTGATAGCGAATATATGCTAGTTTTTAGGTAATATGTTCCATACTGAGTAAATACACTTAAATGATAATTAGACAGAAAGGCTATTATCGTCATGAAGAAGTCTGTAGATAATATCATAGAAATCAAAGATATGTCTTTTATTCGGGGTCAACGGCTGATTTTTACCGATATGAGCTTGACGATCCCCAGGGGAAAAATTACGGCAATCATGGGGCCATCAGGTATTGGAAAAACAACGTTGCTACGTTTGATTGGTGGACAATTACAGCCAGATAAGGGAGAAATTTGGTTTGATGGTGTTAATATTCCAACACTATCACGCGCGGAACTTTATGCTGCTCGCAAGAAAATGAGTATGTTGTTTCAGTCATGTGCCTTGTTTACTGATATGAATGTTTTTGATAATGTTGCTTTCCCTTTACATGAACATACTGTTTTAGCAGCAGAAATTATTCGAACAGTGGTCATGATGAAACTAGAAGCAGTCGGGTTGAGAGGTGCGGCCAATCTTATGCCGGCTGAACTATCAGGTGGTATGGCGCGACGAGCAGCATTGGCACGCGCTATTGCCCTTGATCCACAATTAATTCTATTTGATGAACCTTTTGTTGGGCAAGATCCGATAACCATGGGAGTTTTGGTTAAACTTATTGATGAACTTAATCATGCATTAGGTATTACTTGTGTTATTGTTTCTCACGATGTACCAGAAGTGTTGAGCATAGCGGATAAAGCTTATATTGTTGCAGAGCAACATGTTATTGCTGAAGGTGCAGCGAAAGAATTGCAACAAAATAAGGATGCGCGCGTTAGGCAGTTTCTTGATGGTATAGCAGATGGTCCGGTACCATTTAAGTTTCCGGCAGGAAATTATGCAGCAGATTTATTAGGGTGATGGGATGATACTAATTGATACATTAGCCGCATTAGGCGATCGTTCACTAGCTATGGTGGCGACATTTGGTCGTGCTGGCTATTTGTTATGTCGGGCTTTATTTGGCAAACCTGAATTTGCAAAACAATGGCCATTATTAATAAAACAGCTCTACAATGTAGGAGTCTTATCTTTATTAATTATTGCTGTATCGGGATTATTCATTGGCATGGTACTTGGTTTACAAGGATATTTAGTCTTGACCATGTTTAGTGCTGAATCCAGTCTTGGCATGATGGTCGCTCTTTCTTTATTAAGGGAACTAGGACCAGTGGTGACCGCACTTTTATTTGCTGGCAGAGCAGGTTCTGCATTAACGGCAGAAATAGGATTGATGAAAGCAACAGAGCAGATCTCTAGTTTGGAAATGATGGCGGTTGATCCATTACGTCGAGTTATCGCGCCACGTTTTTGGGCGGGACTGATCAGTATGCCATTACTGGCATTGATTTTTGTCGCCGTAGGCATATTAGGTGGTGCGCTAGTCGGTGTTGATTGGAAAGGAATTGATGAAGGCTTTTTTTGGTCATCGATGCAATCTGCTATTGAGTGGAAAAAGGATATTCTCAACTGTTTTATTAAAAGTGTAGTATTCGCTTTTACAGTCAGCTGGATAGCTTTATTTAATGGTTATGATGCCATCCCAACATCGGAAGGGATAAGTCGTGCAACGACCAGAACCGTTGTTCATTCTTCATTAGCTGTGTTGGGTTTAGATTTTGTGCTTACTGCACTGATGTTTGGGAATTAATTCATGCAAAGTAAGAAAAGTGAAATTCTAGTTGGACTATTTGTTTTGATTGCATTAGCTGCAATTGTCTTTTTATGTTTAAAAGTTGCAGATATTAAATCATTTGGTAATCAACCAACTTATAAAGTTACTGCTTCTTTTACCAATGTAGGCGGATTGAAAGTAAACTCGCCGGTAAAAATAGGTGGTGTGGTGGTTGGCCGAATAGTCGATATTATGTTGGATAAGAAAACTTATACGCCACGTGTTACCTTAGCGATTTTTAGTCAATATGATAATATTCCTGATAACAGCTCATTGTCGATACTTACTGCCGGATTATTAGGTGAGCAGTTTTTAGCACTTAATGTGGGTTTTTATGATCCGGATATGGGAATTACCTTTCTTAAGGACGGTGGACGCATCGAAGATACTAAACCGGCCATAATATTGGAAGATTTAATTGGGCAATTCTTATATAGAAGTGGCGATCCTAATCGTTCGAATAGAGCAAGCTCAGTTTCCGGAAATAACGAAAAATCTTCCACGACACCATGATGAACAATCTAATATGATAAGAAAAGGAACCTATTTTATGTTTAAACGTTTCTTAATAGTGGCTTTGTTAGTGGTTGCTCCGTTTGCGATGGCGATAGATCAAACCAACCCATATAAACTGATGCAAGAAGCCGCTGCTAAAACTTTTACTCGCTTAAAAAACGAGCAGCCTATGATCCGGCAAAATCCTGATTACTTACGCAGGGTTGTTCGTGAAGAACTTATGCCTTATGTACAAATTAAGTATGCAGGAGCATTAGTCTTAGGATCTTATTATAGTAGTGCAACCCCGTCACAACGGGATGCTTATTTTCAGGCGATTGAAGCCTATTTGGAACAAGCTTATGGGCAAGCTTTGTCAATGTATCATGGGCAACAATATCAAATTGCGCCTGAACAACCACTGGGTGATAGGAATGTGGTTGCTATTCGGGTAACAATTACCGATCCACAGGGCCGACCACCTGTACGTCTTGATTTTCAATGGCGTAAAAATAGCAAAACTGGCTATTGGCAGGCTTATGATATGATTACTGAAGGTGTTAGTTTAATTACAACTAAACAAAACGAATGGGCTAATATTTTACGTACTAAAGGTATTGACGGTTTGACACAAGTGTTGCTCAATAGTGCAAAAAATCCCATTACGCTGGAAAATAAAAAATCATGATACCCATGTTGACTTGGGAGCAGAAAGGTCAAATGTTGATTTTAACCGGTGAGCTTGATCGTGATACTCTACCCGCTTTTTGGCAACAGAGAAATCAGTTGCTAAAAGGTATTAATGCGATTAATGTTTCCCAGTTATCTCATATCGATTCTACCGGACTCGCTATGTTTATTAGGTTAAAATTAGAACAGCAGTCAGAGAATAAATGGGTATTTGAAGGTATTAGTGAGCGTTTTAAGATCCTTATTAGGCTTTATAAACTTGAGGATTTTATGAACTAATTGGGTCATAAATTTTAAAAATAGTTTATATATAAAGCAAACGCTCTTGTGCATTTTTATGCCAAGGGCGTTTTGTTTGATTTGCAGCAGATGATAGATCGATTAGGATAGATGGATTGTCTTTTAATGTTAGAATTGAGTTTAATTATGGATACAAATGAAATAAAGCAAGTATTAATAGAACAATTGAAACTTGATGAAGTGATTGTCAATGGCGAAGGTAGTCATTTTCAAATAATTGCTGTTGGTGAAATGTTTGACGGTATGAGTCGGGTTAAGCAGCAGCAAGTGATTTATGCACCACTAATGGAATATATTGCAGATAATCGGATCCATTCATTATCAATTAAAGCTTATACCCCCGCGGAATGGAAAAGAGATCGTAAGCTTAATGGTTTTTAAGACTATACTTTTGCATTAATAATATAAATATTACTCATAGAGAATTTCTAGATGGACAAGTTTCGATTAAAGGGGCCAACCCGTTTGATGGGAGAGGTCTCGATTTCTGGTGCAAAAAATGCGGCACTACCGATATTGTTTGCATCGCTTTTAGCAGAAGAACCCGTTGAATTACAAAATGTTCCAAAGCTAAAAGATATTGATACAACAATTGAATTACTTAATCAGTTAGGTACAAAAGTTGAGCGTAATGGCGCTATTCTTGTTGACGCACGTGGTATTAATAAATTTTGTGCTCCTTATGAGTTAGTCAGGACGATGCGTGCATCTATTTGGGCTTTGGCGCCATTAGTGGCTCGTTTCGGTCAAGGCCAAGTATCTTTACCGGGAGGATGTGCGATTGGGGCGCGTCCAGTTGATTTGCATATTGCCGGGCTTGAACAACTTGGTGCCAAAATTACCTTAGATGAAGGTTATGTTAAAGCATCGGTCGATGGTCGTTTGCAAGGCGCCAATATTGTTATGGATAAAGTTAGTGTCGGCGCCACCGTGTCTATTATGACGGCTGCAACTCTGGCAGAGGGAAAAACCGTTATTGAAAACGCAGCTCGTGAACCTGAAGTTGAAGACACAGCCAACTTTTTAAATTCATTAGGGGCAAAGATCACGGGTGCAGGTACAGACAGCATTATTATTGAAGGAGTTGCGCGCTTAGGTGGTGGTATTTATCGAATTTTACCTGATCGAATTGAAACAGGTACATTCCTGGTTGCAGCTGCTATCTCTGGAGGTAAAGTAATTTGTCGCAATACTAAACCAGCTACATTGGATGCAGTATTAGCTAAATTACGTGAAGCGGGTGCAGAGATTGAAATTGGCGAGGATTGGATCCAGCTGGATATGCATGGTAAGCGGCCAAAAGCAGTGACTATCAGAACAGAACCGCATCCAGGCTTTCCAACCGATATGCAGGCACAATTTAGCTTACTTAATTTAGTGGCTAAAGGTGTTAGTACAATAACAGAAACTATTTTTGAAAATCGTTTTATGCATATCCCTGAGTTAATTCGTATGGGAGCCCATGCGGAAATAGAAGGAAATACCGTTGTTTGTCATGGTGTTGAACAACTTATGGGAGCACAAGTCATGGCTACTGATTTACGGGCATCTGCTAGTTTAGTACTTGCTGGATGTATTGCGAAAGGAAAAACAACTGTTGATCGGATTTATCATATCGATAGGGGATATGAGAAAATAGAAGAGAAGCTGCGTAGTTTAGGGGCCAATATAGAACGTATTACTGCAAAGAAAATATAATCTGCTATTTTACTAAGATAAAAATCAGTAGCTTAGTTAGACTGCTGATTCTTACTTATTGTAGTAATGATTTACCTTCATTGTACTCTTCAATTTTAACGTGGACAGTCATTGTTTTTTCGTTGCGCAGTAGTGTGACAGGGACGATACTGCCCGGACTAATTTCAGCAACTTGATCCATTGTTTCCGCAGCCGAGATAACCGGTTGATCATTAACAGAAATAATAATGTCACCGACTTGAATACCAGCATTTTCTGCCGGGCCATTTGCCGCGACCTGAAAAATACGTAGCCCTTTAATTTGATTAATATCGTTATTGTTAGAGCGAATACGGGGTAAGTCCCGCGCAGTGATACCGATAAAACCGCGGATCACTCGCCCATCCCGAATAAGTTTTTCCATAATTTTAGTTGCTAATTCTGTTGGAATAGCAAAACCTAATCCCTCAGGCGTAAAACCATTTTCTGAATGATCAAATGAGAGTGTATTAATTCCCATCAATTCACCTTCAGTATTAATTAGTGCTCCGCCTGAATTTCCATGATTAATAGACGCATCGGTTTGTAGAAAATTCTGTCGGCGGGTAGGACTTAGCCCTACCCGTCCAGTGGCGCTAATAATTCCTTGTGTCACTGTTTGTCCTAAATTATAGGGGTTACCGATGGCTAACACGATATCGCCAACGTGTGCATTACGTTGTGGGTTAATCGGAATCACCGGAAGATTTTCGGCGTTTATTTTTAAAACAGCCAAGTCTGTTAAGCTATCTGAGCCAACGATGAGTGCGTCAAAAATTAATTCATCAGGTAGTGCAATCTGAATTTGATCCGCGTTATTAACGACATGTCTGTTGGTAATAATATAACCGTTACTGCTCATAATGACACCAGAGCCTAATGCAGTTAATTCGCGCCCATTTTGGGAAAAACTACCAGTCCCGCTGCTATAAACATAGACAACTGCAGGTGCTGCTCTACGTACCGCTTTACTATAACTAATTGGTTGCTCATCTTTTTTACCGTCGAGGAGGTCAGTGAGTCCTTTTGGGCGTATAGATGGAATAGCCATTAGCAAAATAGTAGCGATAACAAGCCCTACAATGACGGCACGAAAAAGCTTGATGAACATAGTAAGTATTCTGTAATAAAAGATTAACGAGATAATAAAATAGCAGGATACCATAAATACAAACAGGTACGATAGTTAACAGTACCTGTTTGCTGGGTGATTAATTGAATATATTATTACCGCGAAGTAATAAGTAGATATTTTGATCACCACGTAAAATATTTAATGCTAAAGCAGTAGGTTTAGTTTCAATAATTTTACGCAGTTGATTAATATTTTCTATCCGTTGTTCGTTGGCACTAATAATAAGATCACCTTTTGCCAGGCCAAGCATGACTGCAGCTGAATTAGACGAAACGCTATCGACCTTAACACCTTTAGTGCCTTTGATTGTACTATTGCTTAAAGTCGCTCCCATTAGTGACGTGGTTAAAACTTCGGCTTTCGTACTGCTGGAATCACTATCTTCTAAGGTAACATTCACTTCCATTGGCTTGCCTTTACGTAGTAGACCGATGGTGATCTGCTTACCGATTTCACTAGTGCCAATTTTAGCTCTCAATTCAGCGAAGCTATTGATATATTTGTTATTAATCGAAACCAAAATATCACCAGATTGAATGCCTGCTTTAGCTGCTGCAGAATTTGGTATCACTTCACTGACAAATGCCCCTTTTTGGACATCAATCTTCAAGGCTTTCGCTACATCGGAAGTCATTTCAGTGCCTTTGATCCCTAGCAATCCACGTTTTACTTCACCATGTTTGTTAATTTGATCGCTAAGAGATTTAGCCATATTGGATGGAATGGCAAAGCCAATACCAATATTACCCCCACCAGGCGCTAAAATAGCGGTATTAATACCAATCAGTTCACCATTGAGATTAACTAATGCGCCACCTGAGTTACCTCTATTAATAGAAGCGTCAGTTTGAATAAAATTTTCCAGTCCTTCTACATTTAAACCACTACGACCCAATGCAGAAATAATGCCTGATGTTGCTGTTTGACCTAAACCGAAAGGGTTACCAACAGCAACAGCAAAATCACCAACTCGCAATTTATCGGAGTCAGCTATTTTAATCGCCACTAAGTTCAATTTTTTCAGATTTGCTGTACTTGAATCTTTGATTTGTAATAGGGCGATATCTATTTGAGGATCACGGCCGATAAGCTTAACGTCAATTTCTCTGCCATCATTAAGCTGAATTTGGATGCTATTAGCATTATCGATGACATGGTTATTAGTTAGGATATAACCTTTTTCAGCATCAATAATAACCCCGGAGCCTAATCCTTCAAAAGGGCGAATACTTTGTTGTTGTGAGGGAAAATTGGGCCCAAAAAAGAATTTAAATTCTTCGGGTAGCTGTTGATTTTGAACACGTGTTCCAGATACACGAATACTAACTACGGCAGGAAGTACTTTTTCTAGCATCGGTGCTAGGCTAGGTAATTCTTGACCAGATGATAAAGCAATTGGTGGCATTGATGCAGCATGACTTACTGCAGGTATACTTATGAGTGAAAGACTGATACTCATAGCTAATATAGTTAAAAAATGTTTCTCTTTTTTCATCATGAATTCAATTCTCTTACATACCTAATTTATTTAAGGTAATTTGCTATCCTGGATAGAAAAGGCCTCAGCAGGTTTAAGACTTTAAATTATGCAAAAAAGTTCAGCCAACAGATAGTAGTAATCGTTTTTTTACATGTATTTACATGATATTAATTTTTTACAACAAAATAACTCTATCAGGTGGATACGCTATCATCAAAATTAGGTAAAGATGCAATTTTATTAATATATCAAACCTAATTTACCTTCTTTTTTCTTTTATTGTGCGAAATAAGCCAGAAGAACCTTCAGAGTAATCTTTAGGTGGTAAATTAACGGGAGCTTGATCATTGTCTGATTCTGATTCAGTCAAACGATAGTTAAAAGGGTTGTTTTGTATTGGCATATCAGGCATCAATTCATGCGAACTTTTCGCCATATGCTGATAGAGTTGACGATAATCTTGCGCCATGTTATCGAGTAACTCCGCACTACGCGCAAAATGGCTGACCAATTCTTTACGATATTCTTCCAATTCATGGTTTTTCTTTTCAAGTTCAGCTTGTAAAGCTTGTTGGTTGCGTAGCTTGGTATTGCCGAAGCGAACTACTAGTGCACCAATAATGAAACCTACAATTAGACCGATTAGTGCATATTCCCAAGTCATGTTGACTCCTTCATTAACAAAACAACATTTATTTTCATAGAAATAGATTCACAGTATAGTAGTCACTATACCTGTTAAAAGGCTATAAGTGAAAGTGGGAAAAGTTATTGCTAATGATTTCATAGTATTTTGCGGTATTAAAGTAGTAAAGATTATCGATATAATGTTTATGATTGGTTTCATTGGTCAATAAAATTATGACATTTTTAAGGAGTATCACGTTGATGGCATTGTTGACTCCCACTAAACTTTACCAACAGTTTTTGGCTACCGGTGATTATCAATTTGATGAGGTGCAAAGTAAGGCGATAGCACGTTTAGATATTATTCATCATCAGTTGCTTAATAAAACATCCCAGTTATCATTGAAAAATAAAATTGGCCAATTATTTGCTAAGAAACCTCATACAAATCGTGAGCCTGTGCAGGGATTATATATGTGGGGTGGTGTTGGCCGAGGTAAAACTTGGCTGATGGATCTCTTTTATCAGAGTTTACCGGATGGCAGAAAATTACGCTTACATTTTCATCGTTTCATGTGGCGAGTGCAGAATGAAATGATTGAGTTACAAGGTCAGCCAGATCCATTGGAAATTATTGCTGATAGATTTAAAAAACAGACCGATGTTTTATGCTTTGATGAGTTTTTCGTCTCTGATATCACTGATGCCATAATTTTGGCAACGTTATTGAAAGCTTTATTTGCCAGAGGCATTTGCTTAATAGCAACGTCTAATATTCATCCAGATGAACTCTATCGAAATGGATTGCAACGAACACGTTTTCTACCTGCGATCGAACAAATTAAAAAATATTGTGACATTATCAATGTTGATGCAGGTATTGACTATCGTTTACGTACCTTGAAGCAAGAGGGTCTTTATCTTACACCAATTGATGAAGCGAACTGCAATCGTATGGATGAGATATTTATTAAATTAGCTGGCAAATCTGGAGTTAGGTTTCCTATTCTTGAGATTAATCATCGTACTATGCCGGCAATCTGTAACGCAGAAGGCATTTTATCGATTGAATTTAAGGTATTATGTGAAGATGCTCGTAGTCAAAATGACTATATCGTTTTAGCGAAAGATTATCATACGGTACTACTGTATAATGTTTTGTTGATGTCAGAACTCCATGAAGATGTAGCCAGGCGTTTTCTCGCTCTGATTGATGAATTTTATGAACGAAAAGTTAAGTTGATTATTAATGCTGAGGTAGCAATGGATAAACTTTACCAAGGGCATTTGTTACGTTTTGAATATCAACGCTGTTTATCAAGATTGCAAGAAATGCAGAGTGAGGAATACCTAAAATTACCTCATATAGCTTAATTAGCGGGTAATAATACAATAAATTGACGAGAAATTTATTTTTTGGGTCGATTTTTGGCAAAAATTTCTCTATAATCTTGCCACCCCATGTTACAGCAAGTTTTTTATTTCCCAAAAATCTTGCATTAATGTCAGTTTGACTACTCGAAGGGGTAGGATTCACTGGACAAAAATTAGCGTGAACATGCTGAGGGATTTTTATAAAATATGAATGTTCGCCAACATGTAACTTATATATGGGTAAGCTTTAATGAAAACTTTTACAGCTAAACCAGAAACCGTAAAACGCGAGTGGTACGTTGTTGATGCAGATGGAAAAACTTTAGGCCGTCTTGCAACTGAAATTGCTCGTCGTTTGCGCGGCAAGCATAAAGCGGAATATACTCCACATGTCGATACTGGTGATTACATCATTGTTGTTAATGCAAAAAAAGTTGCTGTTACTGGTAACAAGCGTGAAGACAAAATCTACTATCGCTATACTGGTTATATCGGTGGTATCAAACAAGCGACCTTCGAAGAAATGATTGCCCGTCACCCTGAGCGTGTAATTGAAATTGCGGTTAAAGGTATGCTACCCAAAGGACCTCTTGGTCGTGCGATGTACCGTAAAATGAAAGTTTATGCGGGTAGTAATCACAAACACGCGGCACAGCAGCCGCAAGTTCTTGACATTTAATCGGGATGGATATAGGCAATGGCTGAAAATCAATACTACGGCACTGGGCGCCGCAAAAGCTCTTCCGCACGTGTCTTCATTAAGTCAGGTAGCGGTAATATTACTATCAATCAACGCAGCCTAGAAGAATATTTTGGCCGCGAAACGGCGCGAATGGTTGTTCGCCAACCGTTAGAATTGGTTGATATGTTGCAGAAACTGGATCTATACATTACCGTTAAAGGTGGTGGGATTTCTGGTCAAGCAGGTGCAATCCGTCATGGTATTACACGTGCATTGATGGGATATGACGAGACACTACGTTCAGAATTGCGTAAAGCTGGGTTTGTTACTCGTGATGCGCGTTCTGTTGAGCGTAAGAAAGTGGGGCTGCGTAAAGCACGTCGTCGTCCACAATACTCTAAACGTTAATTTCTTGTTTTTACAGCAAATTAGTAACAAAAAGCCCGCCTTTAGGCGGGTTTTTAACATGTTATAAATTTATATTATCTTGCGATTATTAATTTAATTTTTTTGTTATTAATTTTTTCAATAAAAAATTGCTTTAATTTTGTACATTTATCATAAAATATTGTCAAACTTTCCCCCATATTGAACAAAATCTGATAGACTATAGGCCATTATTTTCTTATCTATTTCTCACCTTATTTGGTGGAAATAACATGTATTAATTGTAGTTTAATAAATAAAGGTCAAATGTCTGTTAACCGAGTAAATTGGTTCACCAGCATTTTAAACATGTAAGAATGGCCTGATTAATTATATTATCGCTGTTTATTCTTTTTTAATAAAACTTGGAGGTTTTCATGGCTGTCGCTGCCAACAAACGTTCGGTAATGACACTGTTTTCCGGCCCGACCGACATATTTAGCCATCAAGTGCGGATCGTATTGGCAGAAAAGGGCGTGAGCGTTGAGATTGAGAATGTTGAAGCAGGTAATTTGCCTCAAGATTTGATTGATCTAAATCCTTACCAAACAGTACCAACGCTGGTTGATAGAGAATTAACATTGTATGATTCCCGTGTTGTTATGGAATATCTTGATGAACGCTTTCCGCATCCCCCATTGATGCCTGTTTATCCCGTTGCTCGTGGTAATAGTCGTTTGATGATACATCGGATAGATAAGGATTGGTATTCTTTGATGCATAAGATTGAAAATAAGGATCCTCAAGCTGATGCTGCCCGTAAGCAGTTAAGGGAGGAACTGATAGCAATCTCGCCAATTTTTAAAGAAAGACCGTTTTTTATGAGCGAAGAATTTAGTCTAGTTGATTGCTATTTAGCTCCCCTTTTATGGCGTTTACCTTACTGGAAGATCGACATTCCTAAAGGAAAAGAAACAGAGGGCATTCGTTCTTATATGGAACGTGTATTTGAGCGAGACTCTTTTCTTGCTTCATTAACTGAAGCTGAGCGTGAGATGCTTTTATCTACCACAGGTTAATTTATTATGGAATTGTTAGGAATGTCGCCACGTCGTCCTTACCTTCTTAGGGCTCATTATGAATGGCTTCTCGACAATAATATGACCCCCCATTTAGTTGTGGATGTTAATATTTTTGGCGTAAATGTACCGATGGAATATGCGAATAAAGGACAGATTATTTTAAATATTACACCTTCAGCCGTCGGTAATTTAGAACTGACTAATGAAATTGTCAGCTTCAATGCCCGTTTTGGTGGAGTTCCTCGCCATGTTGAAGTACCTATGAGCGCTATTATTGCTATCTATGGGCGCGAAAATGGAGCAGGAATGATGTTTGAGCCTGAGCCAAAATATGAGGATGGGATAGGTAATTCTATTGCTCAAAGTGAAAATTTAGTACTGGTTAGTGATACTGAGTTGTCAAACGAAGCACAAGAAATAACGTCGATTTCATCATCTGATGATGAGCCGCCGATGCCACCGAAAGGACGCCCGACGCTACGTGTTATAAAATAAGGTATATCATGATTGAAGGGGAGTATCGAATACTGCCCCTTTTTCTTTTTTAAATCTATATTTTTTTATTAAATTTTTATTTATCTAATAATTATAAAATTTCGTTTATAAATTAATTCATTATTCATGAAAATCTAAATATAAATTATCCCTCATAATGTATGTTAGATCCCTCTGTTTTTTATCTATATAAGTTATGATTTAAGCTGATTTTTTGTATTGGAGTGTGTATGAAGCTGCTCAAAGGACTTGCTCAATATTATGTTGATTTAATGATGAAGCTTGGCTTAATTGGATTTTCCTTACTATTAGCCACAGCACTTGTTGTATTAGCCATGGTATTACAGATCGCGGTTGATATTTTATTATATGGCAATGTTCATGATATTGATTTGGTTCGCTCTATCTTTTTTGGATTGATTATTACGCCTTGGGCTGTCTATTTTCTTTCTGTTGTGGTCGAACAACTTGAAGAGTCTCGTCGTCGTTTATCAGGCATGGTGGATAAATTAGAAGTTATGCGTAAGCGTGATGCCGAGCTTACTGACAAACTTAAAGGAAATATTGCTCAGCTCAATTTGGAAATTGCAGAGCGTGAAAAAATACAAAAGGCGCATTTAGAATTATTAGAGAAATTGCAAAAAGAGATGAAGCGCCGAGAGCAGACACAACTTGAGTTTGAACAGCAGTCTATATTATTACAATCATTTTTAGATGCATCACCTGATCTTGTTTATTATCGTGATGAAAATAATGATTGTTCTTGTTGTAATCGAGCAATGGAATTATTGACAGGTCGCAGTGAAAAGCAGCTTATTGGACTAACTTATCGTGAAATTTATGGTGAGGAAGTTGCCGAAAAGGAGTTGGAAACTGATGAAAAAGTATTTCGTCATAATGTGTCATTGACCTATGAACAATGGTTAGTATATCCCGATGGGCGGAAAGCATGCTTTGAAATACGTAAAGTCCCGTTTTATGATCGGGTTGGAAAACGTCATGGGTTAGTAGGGTTTGGACGCGATATTACCGAGCGTAAGCATTATCAGGAAGCGTTAGAAAATGCCAGCAGGGATAAGACAACGTTTATTTCAACTATCAGCCATGAGCTTCGTACGCCGCTTAATGGGATTGTTGGACTGAGTCGTATATTACTCGATACAGAATTAACCAATAAACAAACAAATTATTTGAAAACTATTCATGTCAGCGCTATCACTTTAGGTAATATTTTCAATGATATTATTGAGATGGATAAGATTGAGCGCCGCAAGGTTAGTTTAGATAGTCAACAAATTGATTTTAATGAATTTATTTCTGATCTTGAAAATTTATCGGGGCTTTTAGTACAACCTAAAGATTTAAAATTTATCTTAGAAGTAAAAGAAAATTTACCGAGCAAAATCATTACTGATGCAACACGGTTACGGCAAATACTATGGAATTTAATTGGTAATGCCGTCAGATTTACCCAACAGGGTGAGATCAAAGTTCGTATTTGGTATGAAGGACATGAGCAACTTTTTATTCAGGTTATTGATAGCGGTATTGGCATCCCAAAAGAGGAGCAAAAAAAAATTTTTGCCATGTACTATCAGGTAAAAGGTAGTGCTGGTGGCCGACCAGAAACGGGGACTGGAATTGGTCTTGCTGTTTCTAAACGGTTAGCGCAAAGCATGGGGGGAGATATACAGGTCGATAGTACATTAGGGGTAGGTTCTTGCTTCACTGTATCCGTTATAGCACCCATTGTAGCAAAAACGGTTGAAACGCCAACACCAGAAGCTGTTTTACTACCCAAGTTGCATATTCTTTTGGTGGAAGATATTGAATTAAATATCATCGTCGCGCGATCTGTATTAGAAAAATTAGGCCATACCGTTGATGTTGCTATGAATGGAAAAGAAGCACTAAAAATGTTCAAAATTGGTAGCTACGATTTGGTTTTATTGGATATCCAACTACCTGATATGAGCGGTCTCGATATTGCACGTCAGTTTCGTCAAATCTATGCCAATGATAAACTTCCCCCTTTAATTGCATTAACGGCTAATGTATTGAAAGACAAAAAAGAGTATCTTGCTGCCGGTATGGATGATGTATTGAGTAAACCACTGTCGGTCAGTGCATTAATAAAGATTATTGAAAAATATTTGACGGATTGTAAAAATAAATCCATCAACATTCCGCTAAAACAACTTGCTAATCATGATGACGTATTAGATATCAATATGCTCAACCAATATTTCGAATTAGTTGGACCAAAACTGATTGAAGAGAGCATAAAGATCTTTGAAAATATGATGCCAGGATACCTGTCTTTATTGGATTCTAATATTGTGGCCAAAGATCGAAATGGGATTGTTGTAGAAGCCCACAAAATTAAAGGTGCAGCAGGTGCAGTTGGTTTGCGCCATCTCCAGCAGTTAGCTCAACAGCTCCAATCTCCTGATTTACCTGCCTGGTGGGATAATATTCAGGAATGGTTTGATGAATTAAAAGTAAATTGGCAAAAAGATGTTAAAGTTTTGAAGCGCTGGTTAGTCGACGCTGAAAAAAAATAACCCCAACCGAAGTTGGGGTGCGCGAATATTGCGCCAACACTAGGGAAATCGTTTTTTACTCACCAATTATGATATGAATAAATGTAGATGGTGAGTAAAATAGAAACCTTTATTTTTTTGTCAGCCAATCAACATAACAAATATAATCATTTTTGTTACAAGATTCATTAAAATTTGTGATCAAGTTCCATGTTATCACATTAAATGAATTAGTAGCAATCTACTACAAATGGAGTCAAATATGAAACCTATTGCAGTAATTTTAAGCGGATGTGGTGTATTCGATGGCAGTGAAATCCATGAATCAGTACTTACTATGTTATCTTTGAGTAAAAATAATATTGAAATATGTTTTTTTGCACCTAATAGAGAGCAACTAGATGTTATTAATCATATAAATGGAGAAAAAAATCAAGAAAAAAGGAACATAATGGTAGAATTTTCACGTATTTCACGTGGGAAAATAGCGCCTTTATCATCTGCAGATGAAAATAAATATAGTGCAGTCATTATTCCTGGTGGTTTTGCGGTAGCAAAAAATTTATCTAATTTTGCTATTAAAGGAAGCGATTGTGAAATAGATAAAGATTTATTAACATTTTGTCGTGAAATTCATCAACAAGGTAAGCCTATGGGATTGATGTGTATTGCGCCTGTAATGCTACCTAAAATTTTAAATAAGCGGTAAAGTTAACAATAGGCAATGATAAAAAAACTATTGCTCAAATAGAACAAATGGGAGGAACACATATTAGGGCACCTCGAAAAACCTAAGCCGAGGTTGATTTTGCTGATAAAGTTATCGGAAGCTGGTCTACTGAGCTAACCACCATGAAGAAACGCAGCGCCATTAAGAATGACCTCTTTGCAAACCAGTATCACCAACAGACGATCGACAAGTTGGGTGACCCGCTGGTCAAGATCGAAACCTGTATAGACTTTGCGCATCTAGCAGCAGAAATCGACCATGTGGTACCGCGTCCTGTCAGCAAAAAAGGCGGACGTCCACCATTTCCAACAGAGACCATGGTTCGCATTTTAGTCTTAAAGCGTATCTA
>NZ_NHNG01000517.1:0-520 GCF_002287155.1 Arsenophonus sp. ENCA | reverse complement strand
CACCCTTATTTCACTATTAAGCAACACGCTTTTTGTTTGCTAATGCGTGTTATCTGATATTGCTGCCGTTCATTTTCTGTGTTGCGCTCAAGTATCATGCCGATGTTATAGGTATTACGCTGATTGTGGTTGGCTGCATCTAAAAATATCGATTTTTTGGTGGTCACCCTCATCTTATTTTCAGACAGCAATCCTTTTTCGATTAAAACATCACGAGTTTTGTTTGTTATCGCTTCTTTTGTTGGGTTATTACCTGCCTGAATGATGACATCCTTATTTAAGGCATAAAAGTTAGTAAAATGATTAGTGGAGGATTGTATTCTGCTCGTTTTGTCCTGGTCAGGGATAAAATAGAGATGTTTATCGGCATTGGATTCAAAAGCGTCAATCGGTTCGGCTCCGAGTGCGCGGGCTATTTCACTGGTCAGTCCTTTGTTTTTACGGCTGGCGCTATCTAATGCAATAATCGTGTTGCCATCGGTATATAAACGACCCAGTAATGACGCGACTTTGTTAAGGG
>NZ_NHNG01000585.1:0-5160 GCF_002287155.1 Arsenophonus sp. ENCA | reverse complement strand
GTCGCTCTGGTTGCCTGCATGCGCAAACTGTTGACCATCCTGAATGCGATGCTCAGAAAGAACGAAGAATGGGATGAATCCTACCATCAGGTTACTACGTAATTTTGTTGGTCAAGACAGTTGCTTAATTGCTTTGTCAATACTCGCTTCGACACGCTCTGAAAGCGCTTCAATATTATTTTTATTTTCAGTTTCTAATTCAGCAATGGCTAATGTCAAATGTCCACGTAAATAACCGCTAGCAAAAAGTTCATCTTGACTAGCATCATCAACATTATTATCAATTTGCGTTAAAATACGTGTTTCTAATTCCGCAAGCATGGTTTCGTTCCTTTATACTAACTAAATTTTTTACAGCTCTTCGCGGCAAATAAAATTTTGCTTCACCAAGGGAGGCATATTATAAAACAACTGTAGAGCTTGAATAAATCTCTCAGCTCTGGCTGGAATGCCATTTGTAAGGTAGTTCAGCACCTGCCGATAGACTTTGCGCTGAAAAGCATGCCGGTTTGGCTCAAAATTAGCAGCCAAATTATCGCAACTAACATTAAAGGGAAAGTCTGACGCCACACAAAACATCCATTCAAGTGCTTGCGGTTTAACTTCAACATTCTCAAAAGCGCTTTGTGTTTGCTCATTTCGCCCATCTGGATAATACCAATAACCAAAATCTATTTGTTGACGTCTAGTTTCTCCGGCAATACACCAGTGGGAAATTTCGTGTAAAGCACTAGCATAAAAGCCGCGAGCAAAAATAATCCGATGATACGGTATCTTATCATCTGCAGGTAGATAGATAGGTTCATCATCTCCTTTAATTAAACGTGTGCAATACTCTTTCTCAAAACAAATACTAAAAATGTTAATTAGATGACTATAATTATGTTCTTTCATTGATATTTATATCGTACGATTAAACGCTAATTCACCACATTGAGCCCGATGACGTAAAAAATGATCAATAAGCACGATTGCCATCATCGCTTCCGCTATCGGTACCGCTCGGATACCAACACAGGGATCATGACGTCCTTTTGTAACCACTTCGACCTCATCACCTTGCTGATTAATCGTTCTACCCGGTATGCTAATACTCGAAGTTGGCTTTAAGGCTAAATGGGCAATAATTGGTTGACTACTACTTATGCCACCTAAGATGCCACCAGCATGATTACTGACAAATCCATCACGGGTTATTTCATCCCGATTTTCACTCCCTTTTAATGTAACCACCTTAAAACCAGCACCAATTTCAACCCCCTTAACTGCATTAATACTCATCATTGCATGGGCAATATCCGCATCCAATCGATCAAAAACAGGTTCACCTAATCCAGCCGGAACATGTTCAGCAATGACGGTTACTTTAGCGCCAATAGAATTACCTTCTTTTTTCAATGAACGCAATAAAGCGTCCATTGCCTCCAATTTTGTTGCATCAGGACAAAAGAAAGGATTCTGTTCAACCAAATCCCAATCCTTTAGTTCACAACAAATATCTCCCATTTGACTTAAGTAAGCCCGAACGGTTATACCAAGTTTTTGTTGCAAATATTTTTTTGCGATCGCGCCGGCAGCAACACGCATCGCCGTTTCACGCGCTGAAGATCGCCCACCACCACGATAGTCACGTAAACCATATTTTTGTTGATAGGTATAATCTGCATGCCCAGGACGAAAAATATCTTTGATCTCAGTATAATCCTGCGACCGTTGATCCTGATTTTCAATCAACAAACCAATGGGTGTTCCTGTCGTTATACCATTAAAAACGCCGGATAAAATTTTAACCTGATCAAGCTCACGTCGTTGAGTTGTATAACGAGAAGTGCCAGGCCGACGACGATCTAAGTCGGTTTGCAGATCTTTTTCTGATAATGCCATACCAGGCGGAACGCCATCAACAATGCAGCCTAACGCCAGACCATGTGATTCACCAAAAGTAGTAACACGAAAAAGCTGTCCAATCGAATTTCCTGCCATCCCTTTGTTTCCTCTTTTTCTCATTCATTACAATAATTAATGAATAAATTATTTTATTGTATGAAAAAATGTAATTACCCGTTAATCGATAAATAATTTAAATTTCTCTTGATTTTCAATAAGCTGTTTCTGCGTTAGCATGAATACACCATCGCCCCCCTGCTCGAACTTCAACCAAGTAAAAGGAATATCCGGATATTGCTCAATAAGGTGTAACATACTATTACCAACTTCACAAATAAGCACCCCATTGTCCGTCAGGAAACGTGAAGCATTAGCTAGAATTCTTCTGACAAGTTTTAAACCATCAGAGCCCGCTGCAAGGGCTAATTTAGGCTCTACCAAATATTCAGCTGGTAAATCAGACATATCTTCAGCATCCACATAAGGTGGATTAGTAACCATTAAATCATATTTAATCATAGGCATATTCAAAAACAAGTCTGAACGAATAGGTACTATCCGTTCAGAGAACCCATGAGTGGCAATATTTTGTTCAGCTACCGCCAATGCATCAGCAGAAATATCAACTGCATCAATTTGCGCTTGCAGAAATTGATAGGCACAGGCAATAGCAATACATCCACTACCCGTGCACATATCTAAAATAGTTACAGGTTCATAATCAATGATCCCGGCAAAATGCTTATTAATCAGTTCTCCTATAGGAGAACGTGGGATCAAAACGCGTTCATCAACATAAAATTCATGTCCGCAAAACCAGGCTTTATTAGTTAAATAGGCAACAGGGATATGTTCATTAACACGGCGTAACACCCGTTCAATGATACGATGACGTTCACTTAAAGTCAGACGAGAAACCCATAACTGTTGAGGGATATCTAAGGGCAAAAAAAGTGATGGCAAAACAAGTTGTAAAGCTTCATCCCAACAATTATCTGTTCCATGACCGTAATAAATATTTGCTACATTAAACCGACTAATTACCCAACGCAACATATCTTGGATGGTATGTAGTTCCGCAACCGCTTCATCAACAAAAATCTTGTCCAAAACGCCTCCTAGCCAATACAAAGTTCATATATTTAATCCCGATAGTCTGCCACGAACGACTTAACAAATCAGCTTATTGTTAAGGAATTTTATAGCAATCTCATTAATTGACATTAGAATACTAACAATAGCTTATAAAGCTTGCTGCTTATAAGGAAGGTAATAGCAAGAAAATTAAGATAAACTTAACAGAATAATTGACTAACTGATTGATAGAATCACAATGAAAAATAAGTTCAAATTGAGTACTGAGGAAATTAAACTATTTAAAGAGGCGACTGCTGCGACTAAACCTTTATTACATGACATTGTTAGTCATCCACCAATACGACATCATCGAATAAAATCACAACTTTTGACAAAACGTTTGCTCCAAGAACAACTCGATGCTAGTTATTACTTTTCAGATGAATATCAACCGGTGCTAGAAGCGGATGGACCGATTCGATATTTACGACCCGATATTAATCCTTATGAATTAAAAAAATTACGTCGGAATGATTATATTCCCGAACTATTTCTCGATTTACATGGCTTATCCCAACGACAAGCTAAACAAGAAATTGGAGCTCTAATCGCTGCTTGCTATAGAGATAATATCCATTGTGTCTGTATTATGCATGGCCACGGAAAACACATTTTAAAACAACAGATTCCCCTTTGGCTTGCTCAACACCCTAATATCACTGCTTTCCATCAAGCCCCCAAAGCTTGGGGTGGTAGCGCCTCGTTGCTTATCTTGGTCGAAACTGATGAAACTCAGCGCAGATAACACGTAAAATAAAACTAGAAATGTGCCGCTAGTTTATTAACATTATGCAATATTTGAGAAGGTCCCCGTTGCCATCTATATTCACCGTGCCGCATTTGCGTATTTATCTCTACATAAGCAATCGCAGAAGTTGCAAACATAGGAGGAATTTCTTGTGGGCATAAGGCTGATACCAAATAACCTACTAATGGCAAATGAGAAATAATCAATGCAGTTCTTACACCTCCATCAGCAAGTAATTGCAAATAATTAGCAATAGATTGCGGATCACCATCAGGAATAAGTTCTGCTAATACTTCTTGTTCGCCTGAATAGGGCAATAATGGCTGCATAGCCTGATAAGTTTGTACTGCTCTTACATATGGACTGGTAAACACTCGGTCGAACACTGGATTCTGTTGTGCTAGCCAATTGGCCATTAATTTAGATTCTTCAATTCCTTTAAGAGTAAGTTCTCTTGCTTCATCATTTATTGTATTCATCGTTGCGTCACCATGACGCATAATAAAAACTTGCATAATCCACCATTTGAGTAAAATATTTTCACCTAACCCCCTACATAGGAGCCCTCTCATTACTCGCTAATGTTGTTGTCGGAAAATATGCAGGGCAAGGCAATCCGAGATTCTGCACTAAAATTACAAAAAAAGGAACCGCTTTATTTTCATAAAAAACGAAAAAAAGTTTATTTTATATCAAGTTAAATAGAAATTACGCCTAATGCCATGATATTAGTAAGGTTTAAGATACTACTAAAATAATTAACTATTGATGGAATTTTTTGTTTGATTTAGCCATTTGCATTAGCCTTTCGCAAGGAACAAAATTGTTACCATATTTCTGTGCTAGTCGATACATTATGTCAACAATATTTGATATACCTTGTTGATCCATATATCTAAATGGTCCACCAGTAAAAGGAGGAAAACCAATTCCAAACACTGCACCAATCTCACCATCATTTACATGTCGAATAACACCTTCGTCAAGACAACTAGTAGCTTCGTTCAGCATCAGCATAATACAGCGCTGAACAATTTCCTGCTCAGATAAAATTGCTTTGGGTTGAATATTAAGTAACTCATAAATGGTTGTGTCGACTTGACGCTGTTTTTTACTCCACGACCAACTAATCTTATTTTTCTTATAAAGATAAAAGCCTCGGCCATTTTTACGCCCCCTTTCTATCATCTTCCAATAAACTAGTTGCTGAATAGAGACTTGCATTTTTTGTCACGCTATTGAGAATAAAAAGAGGTTTAACTTAGAGAATAAAGGTTTGAAATGATCAACAAAGAGCGGCTGTTACGAGATAATCGTTTATGTAAAGCAATCATTGGATTATCAGTCGAAGAATTGAAAAATTTAGCCGCTGAATTTTCAGCTTGTTA
>NZ_NHNG01000398.1:0-5164 GCF_002287155.1 Arsenophonus sp. ENCA | reverse complement strand
ACTGCTTACTTGCAAGAATATTTTATAGATATCTTTAATGCATGGATAACCGGACAAAATATGAACATCCTGATTTTTTCTTGTTTTTAAATTTATACTTCTTTTTTAGAGACTGCGAAACTCGTGAATTATTTTCAACCGCTTATCTAACGATCAACAACGACGATTTATGTTTTTTAAATGGAGTCATTCATGAAAATGAGTTCAATCAAAACGGTTTATGATTTTATGCGATACTGCCGGATGTCTCTTTGTTTTCAGCGTTCAATCAGAGATATGAAAGTCGGTGACACCTTCATTCTTGGGAAATATACACATCCCGCCTCAAATTACAGTAACTCGTTTCATGTTCCTCAACGTGTATAGTAAAACGACTTAATTTTGATTACATATAAACAGAAAATAAGGTATCAATATCACAACCTATTTCCCTTTTTTTTCGTTTAGCCTGTGCCCATTTATGTTCTATGAAACCTATTGCTCAATAGTGAAATAAAACTGCTTTCAATAAAAACAAGTTAGATACATCTAAAAAACACAAAAATAGGTTATTTTTTAATCTTATATAGGTCATTTTTAATTCAAAAATTGATTATTTTATCATCAATAGCTGGTTTTTTTGTAAGTCACAATTAATTTTGCTATTGAGCAACAGGCTTAAAGAAGATTTACCGTTAAAACTCTATCCCGTTAAATATCAGCCGTGCGAAGGAAAAGAAAAACAGGTTAAAATTGTGGTTGAGCTTATCAAAAAAGCAAACGTCATTATTCATGCTGGCGACCCTGATGATGAAGGGCAACTACTGGTTGATGAAGTTTTGATTTATGCCAACAACACAAAAACTGTTCAACGATTGCTGATTAATGATAATACCGATGCTGCTGTTAAAAAAGCGTTGAATAATTTAAAAGATAACCAGAAATTCAAGGGGCTATTTTATAAAGCGCTAGCTAGAAGTGTCGGTGATGATATTTATGGTAAAAGTATGACCCGTGCTTACACCGTCACCGCCCAACAAAAAGGTTATCGAGGAACGCCATTATCGGTTGGACGAGTACAAACACCAATATTAGGCTTGATTTGTCGTCGTTATCTGGCGAATCAAAACCACAAGGAAAGTTTTTACTATACAATTACGGGTATTTTTGACCACTTTAAAGCGGAATTTGAAGCCAACTGGCAAATTAGCGAAAACGCTCCACAGGATGATAAGAAACGCTTAATTGATAAAGATTTTGGTGAACGGGTAGCTAAATTCTGTGAAGGGAAAACAGCGGATGTGGTGGTGGCAGCCGTAGACAACAAAGAAACGGCTCCCCCGCTGCCGTTTAATCTGGTGAAGTTGCAGCAATACATGAATAAAAACCACAAAATGACCCGCCGCAAAAACACTGGAAATCACGCAACAATTACGGGAAAAATATAAGGCGATCACCTATAACCGTTCAGATTGTTCTTATCTTTCAGAAGAACAGTACAGTGAAGCCCCACAACTGATTGCAGCATTAAAAAATCTTAATCTGTTTTCTGAGGTAAAAACCCAAGACAGACTAAAATCCAAAGCCTTTGATAGCAGCAAAGTCACCGCTCATACGGCTATCATTCCAACGGTCAATACGCCTGACTTAAGTCAGCTAAGTGATGATGAAAAAACCGTTTATCTGGTTATTGCCCGTTATTATCTCAGCCAATTTTTACCGAATAAACGTTATCAGGAAGCATCAGTGTTGCTAAAAATTGACACTGAAACATTTACGGCGCGGGCAACAAAGACCACTGATAACGGCTTTACGGAGTTTTTACAGAACAATGAAGAAGTAGAGCAAGACAAAGGTCAATTTGCGATATTGTCAAAACTTCGTACAGGTGAGAAAGTAGATTGCATAAAAGCCACCGTCAACACCAAGAAAACCACCCCACCCCCACTTTTTACCGAAGCAAGTTTACTTGCTGCTTTGGTGAGGGTGGCAGATTTTGTAACAGACGCTAAAATAAAAACACTGCTCAAAACCAAAGACAAGGACAAAAAAGACGAACACGGGGGAATTGGTACACCCGCTACCCGTCATAGCATGATAGAAAAATTGAAAGCCCGTGAATTTATTGTTTTGGATAAAAGAAACCTTATCCCTACGCAAAAAGGACTTGATTTTTTTCAGGCGTTACCGGATATTGCCACCAATCCTGATATGACCGCGCTTTGGTCAGAAAAACAGGAACAGATTGAACAGGGAAATCTCACGGTTGACGCATTTGTCGAACAATTGTATGGTGACATTAATCGTCTGCTATCGGATGATATTGGACAAAACCTCAAGATTGATACCACAACAACGCATCAGACAAGCAACGCTATGTGCTGCCCTAATTGCAACAAGGCATTATTGGATAAGCCTAAACTTGTCGTTTGTGAAGCGCAATGTGGTTTTAAAATATGGAAAACAGTTTGTGAGAAAACCCTTACCCCAAAACAGGTTGAAACACTGGTCAAAAAAGGAAAAACAAACATCATCAAAGGTTTTAAAAGCAAAGCGGGTAAAAACTTTGATGCAGCTTTGATATTGCATGACAAGACCACAGGGGCAACCCGATTTGAATTTCAATCAAGAAATAATACAGAATGAAGACAAAACAACAATGGTTACTTCAATTTAGAAGATGCTCTAACGAAGAAACCCTTTACAAAATCGCTGAGCGCATCAGCAAAAAAATATCCGGTGATGAATATGCCAATTTCCAGCTTGCAGTTGATCACCGCCTTGCTGAAATAAGAATGAACACCCTGTATGACAAAGTTCCCGCTTCCGTATGGAAATACGTTCGTTAACAGAGAGAAAAAAATGAGTAATTTAAGCAAAGAAGAGCAGTACCAGATTATTGTTACCCATATGACGGGTATTACCAACATGCGAAAATTCACTAACCATCAGGATTTTCAATGGATGGTAGAAGTACGAGATAAACTTTCTTCTCTCATTGAAGAACGACGGGAAGAAGAAGAATTAAGAATGCTTGAACTTCAAGAACTAGAAGAAAAACGTCTCAAAGCCATTGAGTACCTTAAAGAACTTGGACTATCACCGGAAACGCTAACCGTTTCTGTATTTGAGCAAAAACAGGCCAAAAAGAAAGGAAAATCACACAAAGCGATTTATCCCCCAAAATATCAATACGAAGATCCAAGGACTAAAAAAATAAAAACGTGGTCAGGGAATGCCAAAATGCCTAAAGGATTAAAGATGTTACTCGATGAAGGGAAAAATTTAGACGATTTTTTGATCCAAAAAACAGAGAATTTCGCTCAGGAAAAAGCATAACGAATTTGATGAGTGACTGCTGCAATCATAGTCAATTTTTAAGCAGTCACTTCAATCAGTGATCTATTAATAATAGGAAATATAAGAATTTAATTACTTAAACTAATAAAAAGAAAGAGGCTGTTTTGACATATTTATTATGGACTGCATTTTTATCCATCGCATTTTTTACCGCAATTTCACCCGGTCCAGGGGCAATACTTACTATGAATCATGGGATGACTTATGGCTATAAAAAAACGCTTCCTACAATTTTTGGTCAAGAAACCGCTGTCGGGTTAATTGTTATTATGGTGGGATTTGGTACACAAGTGTTTATCTCATTTCCTCAACTATTTTTTATTATAAAAATAATAGGGGCAATATGGTTAATATTTATGGGAATAAAAATTATCTTTTCTGTCTCAAAAAAGAGTTATGAAAATATTACATCAGTGAACAACACTGCATGGTATAACCGTTTAATTACTGGTTTTTTAACTGACATAACAAATGTGAAGACATGGGCTTTTATGATTAGTTTGATGCCTCAATTTATCGAACCATCGAGCGTTTTATGGAAACAAATAGTAATAATGGCTATTACCATGATGACTGTAGATACAGTGATGATGAATATTTACGCTTTTTCGGCTAGTTATATGAAAAAACTCATCAATAACAGAAGAATAATTTTACTCCAGAATATTATATTTGGGAGCATACTCATTATAATGGGAACTGGAGTACTATTTTTCACCCATTAATTTATATTATTTAATTTTGTATTTTTCTTTATCTTAATTTGACAATAATCATCTTGAATATTGTCAGATTCTTCGTTTATTGAAGAAGGTATTTCAATTTCTTGGGTGACTTTATGGATATATTCTTTCTGATTATCTTCTGGAAGAATATTTTTTAATTCTTCATTTTTTGGCTCGACTTTCCAAAGAAAATCTAATTTTTTGGTTGCCTTTAAATCAGAAAGTTGGTTTATAAATATAAAGTGAACATTAGTTATGGCAGCAATACGCTGGATGATTAATGCTTTTTTTTGTTCAAAGGCCGTTGCATCTTGAGTTAACTTTTGATGGGCAATCAATACTGGATTTACCTCATGATTGAGGACTAAAAAATCACAGGTAACATTTTGTAATTCAAATAAAAGTTGCTTATTTTCTGAATCATTCGTTGCTTTTGGTTTAAAGAATTCAATTAACCTGACTTTCATTAAAGCGATAAAATTATCGGCAAGACTATCATTAATCTGGTTCAATAAGATAATATTTTCCGGCAAAATAGAACTTTCTGTTTTAATGCATTCTATTTCACCTAATGTAATAAATGCATCAGTGACATATTGGGGGTATTTAAAAAAGAAAGCAGAAAAAGCATTTTTTTCACTCGGTTGAATAGAATGATTTTTTGGTGGCATTACCTTTTTGTCTTTCTTTTTAAACCAGCCGTTAACACCCACTTTTATTACTCCTAAACCTCATCAATCAGACGAAAAAAACGAAAGGCAGCACGACTTTCTATCCACCACTTTAATATCTCTTCTGCGTTATGTGCTATCCCAATCGCTACCCAAAACAGAATAACCAGATAACCATCAACCGCCCCGCCCCACCACACCAATAGAAAATAGTAACCCCAATTGCAATGAATGCGCCTAATGTGGTGATTAAGAAACTCAAAGCAGCAATCACTATCAAAGGAACGCAAACAGCAATATATTGTATTAGTCTTAACTTAATCTGACAATTCTGATTTAAAAAAGAAAGTTACCGGTTTTAATTAACATCATTAGATAATTAAATAAAAGGTAATTTTATGTATCAAACAAATAATCCTATCATCAAAC
>NZ_NHNG01000396.1:0-906 GCF_002287155.1 Arsenophonus sp. ENCA | reverse complement strand
CTTTTTTTGTCTATAGAAGGTTCAACTAATCGCCATAGGTCTTTAGGGCGGAAACATCTACTTTTTAACCATCGGCTAACCGTGTCATGAGATAAAGGCGATGGGCTGACTTCTGATAACGCCAAACTAGAGTATCTTACACTGCTTACTTGCAAGAATATTTTATAGATATCTTTAATGCATGGATAACCGGACAAAATATGAACATCCTGATTTTTTCTTGTTTTTAAATTTATACTTCTTTTTTAGAGACTGCGAAACTCGTGTCGGCTTAGGTTTTTCGAGGTGCCCAATTGCCTGAATGGCGGAGGCGTATCGGTATGTTCAATATAGGCATATTCAACAAAATCATAACTATTTATTTTATCCGCTAAACGTTGTAGTTCATCTAATGGCAAATTGTCTGCTTCTTCAACGTAGCAAATACCAGTAAGGTTTTGGCAATTAATCAGCTGGTTTTTCATTGTTAGTAAATCATCATCAACAATAGAATAGTAATTAAAATTATTTAGAAAGCAATCCTTTAATATTGTAGGTTTTAAAATTAATTTATTATTATCTTTTCTTTCATGGATAACAGATTTATTAAATTTTATAATAAAGGGCACCTCGAAAAACCTAAGCCGAGTTTGATTTTGCTGATAAAGTTATCGGAAGCTGGTCTACTGAGCTAATCACCATGAAGAAACGCAGCGCCATTAAGAATGACCTCTTTGCAAACCAGTATCACCAACAGACGATCGACAAGTTGGGTGACCCGCTGGTCAAGATCGAAACCGGTATAGACTTTGCGCATCTAGCAGCAGAAATCGACCATGTGGTACCGCGTCCTGTCAGCAAAAAAGGCGGACGTCCACCATTTCCAACAGAGACCATGGTTCGCATTTTAGTCTTAAAGCGTATCTA
>NZ_NHNG01000471.1:0-5165 GCF_002287155.1 Arsenophonus sp. ENCA | reverse complement strand
TAATCCAATGATTGCTTTACATAAACGATTATCTCGTAACAGCCGCTCTTTGTTGATCATTTCAAACCTTTATTCTCTAAGTTAAACCTCTTTTTATTCTCAATAGCGTGACAAAAAATGCAAGTCTCTATTCAGCAACTAGTTTATAGAAAGGAAAAATTCAATAGGCAATATATAGTAATCAATAATTTAATTAGCAATCAAAATATTAATGATTATTTTTTATTTTTAATTCAATATGTTAAATTTAATTAATGCTGTTTAATTTTTATTCCTAAAATTAAATATAATTTTAATAATTTTATGTCTAATAAATTAAATCGTTGCTGTTTGCAAGCCAAATAAATAGCGCTCAGATCATCTGAGCGCTATTCAAATTAACAATAATTGTTTATCAAAGCTCGTAGGCTAATAAGGCCTTGTGGCAGAGTTCAGAGCGGACACAATCACCAATGGTAAATTTCACGATGGTAACCAAATCGTCACAATCAAAGCGTCGTAACGCATCTTCCAGACCAGACATAATCCTTAACGGCAAGTCACATTGGGAAACATCGCCATTGACGACGACAGTCTCATTTTCTCCTAAGCGAGTTAAAAACATTTTCATTTGATTAGCCGTCACATTTTGGGCTTCATCCAGTATCACAAACGCGTTTTCAAAGGTTCGGCCACGCATGTAAGCAAAAGGTGCAATTTCTACTTTGCCTATTTCTGGCCGTAGACAGTATTGTAGAAAAGAGTGTCCCAATCTTTTGGCTAAAATATCATATACCGGCCGAAAGAAAGGTGCGAATTTCTCTGCCATATCACCCGGTAAGAAACCTAAATCCTCCTCTGCTTGCAGAACCGGGCGAGTTACAATAATTTTATTGATTTCTTTGTTAATGAGAGCATCAGCAGCCATTGCAGAACTAATAAATGTTTTACCGCATCCTGCTTCACCATTTGCCAAAATCAATTTTTGCCACTTAATAGCTTCAATATATTTTCTTTGTGCTTCACTGCGAGGAATAATGGGGGAACGATCACGAGTTTCACATGCCATACCAATGGTTTCAATACCTGTAAAATCAGCAAAAGATGCCACATTGTTGATCTCTTTTAAACGAGATGAGCGACTCTCTTTTCTTAAAGATCTTCTTAATTCTCGGCGTGCTCTTGTTGCAGCTTTCTGTCTACTCATAGTTTTACCTTTCGATAGTCTATATGTCGATGGTAATAATATTTGAATATCTACACAAAAAAGCTATTTAAAACAGAGGATTGTCTCCAATTTTATGATTTGGATGAAAAAACCGGTTACAAATTTCTCCATCTTGTATGTTATGGATAACTTATAACCGGTTAATGACTGAAGAGTATATTTTAAACATTTTATCATCTATATCCCCTATGCTGAACATCATCAAACACAGAACTACGACTATAAAACATCCTCAAGAGCTTAATATTATTTTATATCCATTAATTGACTATAAAAATATTTTAACATCTCTGATACAAAAAATATTGTCGATTATTGCTTGCCTGTCAACTTTATTACGCAAACAATTACCTCAAGTCACCTGATAATTTATTAATAACCGCAGTTAATTTGAACAACTTGATAATATGCTATTTGTTTGATAATAACTGTTTTTTTATTGTCGCGGGCAATTTTTAGCTAATCGATAACCCGCAGCAATAGCGGCCTGCTCATTTTCAAAAACAATACTATTTTTGGCTGATAAAACCTTATATCCCTGACAATGAGAAAAGTGGTATATTTGGCTAATTTGATTACCTTTAATCGCAGCGGTAAGATAATTGCGCGCCATAGCAGAAATATTACTTTTTGTTTTAATTGCTTTTTTTTCTATTTCAGCAGTTGCAACTGACAAACCGGCCGCCTGATTTCTATGGCCTAATTGCCAGGTTAATTCACCGGTTACAAACGGGTTATAGTGCCCGGTAATTTTGCCAATTCGCTCATTTTGCAACTTTTCCCAACGATTAACCGGAAATTGTCGATCCCAGGCCATTAATAGCTGTTGTTGTTGCTTTGACATAGTAAGATTATATCGGTCATACATATAGAACATTACACGAGCAACCTGGCCTTTTACTTCATTTCTAGGCTCAAAAATACGGTTTTTAAAATCCACCCGGCTTTGGCATTGGCCATAAGGCGATAAAACTGACGAGGCTAGTTGACCATAATTAAAATTGCTTCTATCACCATTTACTTCACCAATAGAAGGCGCAATATTATATAGATCGGCTTCGATGGCACGAAAAACAGGATCTGTCATGACACAATTCTTTCGTCCCCCCTTTTTGCCAACATTGGCGCTGATGACCAAATACCCATGCTGGCACAATATGTTCCCACTCTATTCGCTGTGCTCTATTTATTTGTTTTCTTACTTGATAACCACAGCTAGTTAAATCTACCCTACCACCACTTTTACCCATCCATTGCCATTGACATCCACAATAGAGCGTTCCTTGATTTCCGCTGGTTTGATCAAAGTAAATTTCATTACGGGCAATTTTTTTTGCTTCATCAAAACTAATCGGTGTTGCCAATAAATTAAATGGCGCACAAAAAACCACCATCACGGTAATTATTACCGTTAAAAAATGTATTAATTTCAAAATTAACATCCTGGTTAAAATTAATAAATAAATCGACTATTTTAGTCATATAATTTTTTCATTATTATCGACAACTGTGTGAAAAAATTTAATTTTATTTTCTTATTTTATACGATGAATATCTATAAAAACCTTATCTTTTTTTTTGTATAAAAATATAACTAACTATTTAAAATAGGTTATTTAAAAATAAAATTTAATTTTCATTTAGGAAATAAAATGAATACATTAATAAAACATTTAAAAGAAGAATTAATTGATGTGACAAAAAAACATGCTCAAGAAAATGATGTTAAGGTCATTATTGCTAAATATTCAGAAGAAGAACTTAATATTCAAATTATAATATCCGGCGAGCAACAATTTGATATTACCTTAAATTCAATACAAGATTAAACTCGTGGACGCTTACGATATAACCATAGTCCAGGAATAGATAAACCAACCGATAGAGCACCGACAATAAATAAGGTTTTAATAAAATGTGTTACTAATGTTTCAAGTAACTCCGCGTTATAGCCCAAATGAGCAATTTTTACTAACGATATCATCGCGATATAAGCACTTATACCTGGAAACATAGGAATAATCGCTGCAACAGTAAACACTTTGGGATGCGCCAACCACCAGCGTGACCATTGAATACCTATAATGCCAATTAAAATTGCCGCACAAAAACTTGCCCATTCAATGCTAAAGCTCATTTCCATTAGTATCATACAAAAACCATAACCAATAGCCCCCAGCAAAGCACAATATTTTAACGCCCGTACTGGCACATTAAAGACCATGGCAAAACCGGCTGCAGGTATGGCTGCTAGTAACATTTTTTCAATTAAGGTGAGTAAAAATATTATGCCCAATTTCTTAATCCCCAAACCGCCATAGCCATGGTTATACCGATACAAGTCGATAATGTCAGCAAACTCGCCATTGCCCAACGCGCTAATCCAGTATTAATATGACCTTTAAACATATCTGCCACAGAATTAATTAATGGAAATCCAGGAACTAACAGTAAAACACTGGCTGCCACTGAAATCGTCGATGCATTGGAAAAATAAGGAATATTTAATACAAAACCAGATACTGTAGTAGCCACAAAGGCGGTAATACAAAAATTAATTAATGGATTCATATATTGAGCTGTAAGAATTTGTCGAATGTACATTGCACAACCGCTGGCAATAAAAGTGACAAAACAACCATCCCAGCCACCCCCATTCAGCTTACAAAAACAGCCACAAGATAATCCGATCATAAGCACTAGTAACCAACGAGGATAACGTAGTGATTTTATTTCAGCCAGACATTGCTGAACCTTATCGCAATCTAACAATTTATATTCAGCCAATATCACCGTGTGCTGAACCTTAGTCACCACATGCATATTTATGCCATGATCAATATTTTTACGGGTTGACGTCATACAGCGACCGTTAATTACGGTTGTCAAAACAATCGCATTAGAAGATATTGCGCTATCAACTTGATCCACGCCTAAGGCAATACCTAATCGGGTTGATAATTGTTCCACTAACATACTTTCAGCGCCGTGTTGAAAAAGAAGCTGAGCACATTGAATACAAAGGCGAGTAATTTTTCTCTGCCTTTCTGTTTCAGTATGATAATTAGATTCAATATATTCCATTTTGTAGCCTATACACCTGCAGAATTTTATTAATAGTAATGATAGCAATTAAGTTATTGCTCAGTAGCAGACAACATAATTAATAGCGCTCTTTTTAAAGCAAAATTAGCAATACTTTTCATAAATAATCTGATTTACAACAACGAAATAATTACTACCTTTTTTTCATTTAATATAATTAACTTAACTAAAAAAAACAGGTAAATTAATTAATTTTTTGCATTATAATAATATTAGCTACCGAACTATCAATATCGAAATCGGCGCATTAGAAACAATAGCCGAAGCATTCGAACCTAGCAAATGCGTGGCAATATTGGGTCGACGGGAGCCAACTACTATCAAATCAGCGCCTATTTTTTCTGCTTCTGATAAAACTTTATCTCTAGGTGACCCCATTTCCACCGAGTAAGAAATTTTTTCTTTAGGATAATCAATGTGCTTAACTATTTGTTTTAATTCCTTTTCTGAACTTTCGATCGTTTTCTTGGCAAAATTAGCTAATAAATCATAATGATAACTATAACTCATTGAATAACGAGACATATCAGGGGCAACATGCAAGAAATGCAATTTAGCATCAGATAATCTAGCAATATACAGCGCATGTTTAAGTGCTTTTTTTATTAGTTCTTTTTCTGAGATATCAATTGGAACGAGAATTACTTTATACATATTTACTCCTTCAAACGATAAGCACTAAATCTTGGTTTCCTTTATCATTAATGGGCACCTCGAAAAACCTAAGCCGAGTTTGATTTTGCTGATAAAGTTATCGGAAGCTGGTCTACTGAGCTAACCACCATGAAGAAACGCAGCGCCATTAAGAATGACCTCTTTGCAAACCAGTATCACCAACAGACGATCGACAAGT
>NZ_NHNG01000400.1:0-5191 GCF_002287155.1 Arsenophonus sp. ENCA | reverse complement strand
AAACGATTATCTCGTAACAGCCGCTCTTTGTTGATCATTTCAAACCTTTATTCTCTAAGTTAAACCTCTTTTTATTCTCAATAGCGTGACAAAAAATGCAAGTCTCTATTCAGCAACTAGTTTTATGAAACACTAAGGAAAACTAAATTGTCTGGTAAATAGAATAATTTATTATGATCAATTTTAAGATCCACTAATCTGGCCGGCAAATGGTCAGGTAGTGCGAGCAGTTGATTTTTACTCGCATTAAGGGTGGTCAAATCGTTAGGCAGATTATTGGGCAATGCCGTTAATTGATTATTACTAATATCAAGTTTAACTAAAAAGCGAGGCAAATTAACTGACAAATTTGGCAACTTATTGTCACTAATATCCAGTACAGCTAAAGCATGTGGTAAACGAACTGGTAACTTTTGCAATTTATTATTATGAGCATCTAGGTGCCTTAAGTTAGCCGGTAAGTTATCAGGCAAAATAATTAATTGATTATTACTAACATTAATATATTTTAATGTGTTTGTTAGATTATCAGGTATAGTCGTCAACTGATTATTATTGGCAGTGAGGTATTCTAACTTACTTGGCAAATTGTCAGGTAACGCCACTAATTTATTATTCTTAACAATAATTTCAGATAATTTGCTTGGTAAATGATTAGACAGCGTTGTTAACTGGTTACCATCAACATCCAAGCCTAATAAATTATCAGGCAGCTCCGTTAGTTGGTTGTAACAAATGTAAAAATACTTTAGGGCTTTAAGCAAATTGTCGGGTAACGGATGGAGTTGGTTACTGCTAACATTCAAATTTTGTAATTTGTCAGGTAGCGAATTCGGCAAAGCCATTAATTGGTTATTACGTAGATAAAGACTTTCTAACATACCTGGCATGCTAAGAGGTAAGCGAGTTAACTGATTATTACTGGCATCAAGTATTTTTATACTATCCGGTAAATGCTCTGGTAAATCGCTCAACTGATTACAATTGACATTCAGTGACATCAATGAATTAGGTAAATTAGCGGGAAGCCTACTTAATCGATTAGCATAAACATCCAGGACAGTTAAATTATTTGGTAGATAATCAGGCAATGCCGTTAATTGGGCAGTATGCGCGATAAGATTTTTTAATGTATCGGGTAAAGTATTAGGTAAAGCAACTAAAGGGTTATTATTGACGGTAAGCTCAATTAATTCATTTGGTAAATGCTTTGGCAACTCAGTGAGTTGATTATTAGCTATCGCAAGATACTTGATAGAAGCAGGCAAGTTATCAGGCAATCTAATTAGTTGGTTATTATTAGCCGTTAGATACCATAAAGAATCAGGTAATTTGTCAGATAACTGACTAAATTGATTATCGCTTATAACCAGATACTTTAAAGACACCGGTAAATTATTTGGTAAAACTGTCAATTGATTGTGATTAACCGTAAGGTCAATTAGCCCCTCAGGTAGTTGATTGGGTATGTGAGTTAATTGATTGTAACTAGCATTAAGGGCTATTAATCTATCAGGCAATTTATCCGGTAAGTGAGTTAGTTGATTGTTGCTGACATTAAGCGTTATTAACCTATCAGGTAGTACATCAGCAACTGTCTTGAAAGCTAAAATTATGGAGTAACGTGATGATACGACTCATCCCATTCTTCGTCCTTTCTGAGCATCGCGTTTAGGATCGTCAGAAGTTTGCGCATACAGGCAACAAGCGCGACCTTTTTGGCTTTTCCCGCTGCAAGCAGCCGCGTATAAAAAGCTTTTATCACCTGATTAAAGCGGGTTGCGACAAGGGTGGCCATATAAAGCGTTGTTCGTACACCGTCTCATCCACCAAAGATGGTTCGCCGGCCCCGCATAGTACCCGAGTCCCGGTTTATGGGGGCAACACCTACAAGCGCGCTGATAGCGCGCCTCGAGAGACTACCCAGTTCTGGAACTTCCGCTAGCAACGCGGCAACCGTCATTGTACCAACTCCTTTAATACTGCTCAGTCTGCCAGCCAGATCTTTAAAGTGGTTCATTATGTGGCTGTTCATATCCTCATCGATTCTGGCAAGTTCATCTTCCAGTGCTTTGATTATGATGTTGATACTTTTTCTGCTCTGCGGATGAACGGGATCCAGTCGGTTACGCTCAGCAACCAACATCGCTGTAAGCTGGCGCCGGCGCACCACCATCGCAGCAAGAATCTGACGCTCCACATCAGGCATAGCTCTGATAAAGCGTTCCCGCTTTGGATGTCGATTAATGACCTCCGACATTTGTGCAAGCACCCGTGCATCAATACGATCCGTTTTTGCCAGATAGCCCATAGCGCGCGCAAAGTCTCGAGCCTGTCGGGGATTGACCACCACGACGTCAAAGCCTTCAGCCTGAAGCGAGCAGGCCACGGCAGTCTCAAGTCCACCAGTGGCCTCCATCAGAACCAACGTTACCGGATGTTTTTTCAATTCATCAGTAATGGCATCAAAACCGTCGGAGTCATTACTGACCGTAAACTGAACAACATCACTGTTGGCAGCAATGTCCAGTGTCGTCTTAGAAACATCAATTCCCACACAAAGTGGATTTGGCTGACTCATTATTACCCATCCTTGCAAATACGTTATGAATTACGGACAACTGTTCGGGTTTAAGATGAGTGGCTCAGTGTATGCGCCAGTCGCTTATTTTCGGGCTATGAACCCATGGCGGAATCGGGCTGCATACACCTTGCCAAATCTAATCGTAATTATTTTAACCAATTTTCAAGATACAAGACGTTGATGTTAATTCCAACGTAAAATGGAATATAAAGTTAACTGATAAGATTAATCTTAAAGTCAAAAATATTGTCACTGATAGTTTGTTGTTAAGGATAGAATATGGCGAAATACAGTAGTTTTACGACGGTTAGCTCATTTTTTCTCTAGCACAGTCTTATTTTATATCAATATCTGTTAAGCATAATACTTTGCTCGGCTTATAACTCAGACTTATAAGTAAGGATAATATGGAAATATTTTTTACCATCCTCATTTTGATTTTGGTGGTTTCAGTATCTGGCGTTATTACAAAAGTTATTCCGTTTCGTATACCGTTGCCTATTATGCAAATTGCGATAGGAGCATTGTTAGCGTGGCCGCATTTTGGTTTACATGTTGATTTTGACCCAGAGCTTTTTCTGGTTCTGCTGATCCCGCCGCTATTATTTGTTGATGGTTGGAAAACTCCAACACGTGAATTTTTTCAAAATGGACGTGAAATTTTTATTTTAGTTTTAGGCTTAGTATTGGTAACGGTAGTTGGAATAGGTTACGTGATCTATTGGCTGTTACCAGGTATCCCGCTTATTGCGGCTTTTGCATTGGCGGCAGTTCTTTCTCCTACTGATGCGGTGGCACTCTCCTC
Source organism: Arsenophonus sp. ENCA (assembly GCF_002287155.1). Classification (NCBI taxonomy): domain Bacteria; kingdom Pseudomonadati; phylum Pseudomonadota; class Gammaproteobacteria; order Enterobacterales; family Morganellaceae; genus Arsenophonus; species Arsenophonus sp. ENCA. The sequence continues at coordinate 1,802 of NZ_NHNG01000400.1, read as the reverse complement.
AATTGTCGGTCGAGGTCGAATACCGAAGCGGATGATGAGTGTGTTAGAGGGTGAAGCACTGATGAATGATGCCTCCGGCTTGGTGGCACTAAAATTTGCTGTCGCCATTGCTATGGGAACTATGATCTTTACTGTATCTGGTGTCACCCTTGAATTTTTTAAAGTTGCTGTCGGTGGTTTATTGATAGGCATTGCAGTGACTTGGATTTATAGTAAATCACTGCGCATTATGAGTCGCTGGAGTGGTGATGATCCGGCAACCCAGATGATCTTAATGTTATTATTACCTTTTGCCTCATATCTTATTGCAGAACATATTGGTTTTTCTGGTATTTTATCGGCTGTTGCTTCGGGCATGACCATCAGTAAAGCTGGTGTCATTCGCAATGCACCACTAGCCATGCGGTTAAGATCGGATAATGTTTGGTCGATGCTGGAGTTTGTTTTTAATGGCTTAGTTTTTATCATGCTTGGATTACAGTTACCGGGTATCTGGGAAACATCTGTTATTCAAGCCGAGCTTGATCCTAGTGTTGAAACCTGGATGCTATTTGTCGCCGTTTTCATTATTTATACCGCTTTATTATTGTTAAGGTTTAGTTGGTTATGGTTGATGAAGCGATTTAGTCGGTTGTTATTAAAAAAACGGCCGTTACAATTTGCTTCTTATACTTATCGTGAATTGTGGTTAGCGTCATTTGCCGGAGTACGTGGAGCGATAACCTTGGCAGGTGTCCTTTCCATACCGCTATTTCTTACCGATGGTACTCCTTTCCCCGCTCGCTATCAGTTAGTTTTTATTGCCGCAGGGGTTATTATGCTATCGATTTTTATTGGCGTGCTTGCTTTGCCGCTTTTATTGCATAACTTTAAAGTGGGTGACAAACTGGCAGATATTAATGAGATGCGAATGGCAAAAGCGGCGATGGCGGAAGTGGCTATTGTCAGCTTAAATAAAATGGAAGAGCGCCTTTCGGCCGATGCTCAAGAAGCGCTAGATCCTGACGTTATTAATGAAGTTGCTTCCCGTGTTACTGGTTATCTGCGTCGTAGAACTGCCGGTCAGGATGAAATGGAGCATAATTTGTTAATAGAAGATTTGGAGCGTCGTTTTCGTTTAACGGCGTTACGAGCCGAGCGGGCAGAGTTATATCATTTACGTGCAACGAAAGAGATCAGTAATGAAACCATGCGAACACTATTATTAGATCTTGATTTGATGGAAGCTTTGTTGATTGATAAAGAGCATTAATCTACTAAGAGACAGACCATGGGATTGTTAGTTATTACGACGCTGCTGTGGGCAGCGTCTTTTAGTTTAATCGGCGAATATTTAGCAGGCCAAGTTGATAGTTGGTTTGCTGTTTTAGTTCGGGTTGCTCTGGCGACAATGGTTTTTTTACCTTTTCTACGCTGGCGTGGATTGTCGTTGAAAATTATTTTACTTTATATGCTAGTCGGTGCTTTTCAGTTAGGTATCATGTATCTATTTATTTTTCAAGCATATAACTATCTTAGCGTCGTTGAATTTTTACTCTTTACAGTGTTAACCCCGCTTTATAGAGGCTGTCGCAAAAGGGGTATTTACAATAAAAATAATTTAATTTTTTCTTTAAAATCAAAATATTGAAATCATTAAAAACATGATACTACCTCTTTTGCGACAGCCTCTATAGAGGCTGTCGCAAAAGCTCATGTTATCGATTAAAATTTGCTTTATTCGTTTTAAACGCAGATCTTTTATGACCGTATTTACTCGCAAACTGGAATCGCCTTCTCACACCAAACGTAAGTTTGTCAAA
>NZ_NHNG01000349.1:0-910 GCF_002287155.1 Arsenophonus sp. ENCA | reverse complement strand
ATCCGTTATTCTACAGACTTTTTATTATTTACATTAAATAAAATGATTGAAGGTTAAACAACTCTTACCACTAATATGAATAAATTTAAATTTTTTAATTCCATTACTTAACTCCGCTAATGAAAACAAGCATCAGTATGATTTTTAAATAATAAAATATATACGAAGTATAATAATATATTATAATAGTTATCTATTACAAGAAAAGATTAAAGTCATATTACCTCAATTATGCAATTTGTTTTTATCGATCCGTTTACGCATTATTGATAGCCCAAAACTATCAAAAAATAAACATTTTAATAACTAATTGATAATAAAAGATATTATAATATTTTTTATTTACTTATCAAAAAATAAACATATGTGATGTTTATTTAATTTAAGAATAACATTTAATGCTTAAAATTACCTTAAATGAAAAATTTTATTATATAATATTAAATATTTTTTTAAACTTTCACAATAAAATATTCTTTTTTGGTATTTTATTTGATAATAAATTTATTTTATTATTTTTAAATATTTTATCAAATAAAATCTACTGTTATAAATTTATTATTACTTACATTCAACATTAATTTATTGACTAATAAAATAGTTTATTAAATATTTTTAATGATATCCCAATCTATTTATGTTTGTTTTTTAAACAAAAGTAGATATAAGATACTTTTTCCCCTTCCAATACAAAATTATATAAATAAATATATATTTGATATGTACTGTAGGTTTTTATTTACAACTAATTAATTCATCATCTTTTAATGCTCCAGTTTTTCTTATCATTCATTTTTTCGCTGTATAAAAATAAACTTAAATTTTTAATAAATAATATTTCGTTCACTCTATAAAAGTTAGTTATTCTTTACCACTTGCAACTAGCCACTAAATAGCCACTTTCCTCTTA
>NZ_NHNG01000742.1:0-5219 GCF_002287155.1 Arsenophonus sp. ENCA | reverse complement strand
TCATTGATGTATTAAAACAACAAATACAGACCACAAAAGAAAAAATAAGAAATCATATTAATAGCGATCCTGATTTAAAGAAAAACAAAGCGTTGCTGGAAAGCATACCTGGAATTGGTGAAATACTGAGTGCGAGTTTACTGGCTTATATCGGTAATATGTCAAAATTTAGCAACAGTAAAGAAGTCGTGGCCTATGTTGGTCTTAACCCAAAACTGCATGAGTCTGGTTTATTTAAAGGACGTAGTCGCCTATCAAAACGAGGTCATACAGAGCTCAGAAAAGCATTATACATGCCGGCTTTATCTGCCATTTCCTGTAACCCTATAATAAAAGCACAGTGGCAGCGGCTCGTATCACGTCACAAAGGAGGTAAAGTAGGCATCTGTGCGGCAATGCGAAAATTACTCCAATTAGCTTATGGTGTCTTAAAATCTGGCATCCCCTTCGATGAGAATATAGCTCTTGTATCATGATAAGAAAGACGGTATCTGGGATCCGTTGAGCCTGGGCCAGTATTGGATCCTTTTTTAGGCAGTGGGACAACGGCAGTGGCTGCAGAAAAACTGGCATATCCCTGGTTAGGAATAGAAAAATCCGCCTCCTATCTGAAGTTAGCCCAAAATAGACTCCATGATTTTTTATTGCCATGATGAAAAATTTTGTGGGGCAATTATCATGACGATTAACAAGATTTAAAAGCGAATTTCCCCTCAATGTTAGTTTCACTATGTGTAACTGAATCACCCTGACTTGTCCCAGATAGATCCAGTTTGTCCCAGGTAGATCCACATTTATCGCACGTTTCCCGTTTAAATATCTCACGTCCTATCAATTGCAGGTGGCATGGGACCAAGGATAATGTTGCTTTGCCTATTTATTGTTTGTGCAGTAACTGGATTATTTATTTCTAATACCGCAACAGGAATATTAATGGCACCGGTTGCCATTGCTGTCGCTAATCATATGAGTGTTTCGCCAATACCTTTTGCTATGGTGATAAGTGTTGCAGCTTCCGCGGCTTTTATGACCCCAGTTTCTTCACCGGTTAATACTCTAATTTTGGCGCCTGGTGGCTATAAATTCACTGATTTCGTTAAATTTGGGGTTCCTTTTACTGTTTTAGTTATGGCTATCACTATTGTTATTGTTCCTCAATTGTTTCCATTTTAAAGTTATCGCCTATTTTATGTAACAAAAAGTAAGATAATAATACTATTTATATGTTATATAACTTACTAGCTACTAATTTCATCTAAAGATAGGCTGAATCCGGGCACAAAAACTTCAATAAAGTATTGCATTTCATCGCTATAACGTTCAGAAAGTGTTTTTTCAAGTCGCATTTTAGCTAGATTAAACTCGGTATTGCCTGCAGATAGCTCTTCTAAACATTTTAAATAGGCACAAAGTGCATCCGCTTGTTTAACGATAGCGCGTTCTTCCCCAGTATGATATTCATCATCCAAAATCGGCTGAAAATCTTGTTGTAATTCTTCTGGTAGCATAGCAATAAGTTTTTGCTGAGCGTATTTTTCAATTTTTTTGTATTCGTTAGCAATTTGTGGGTTATGATATTTTATTGGTGTTGGCAGATCACCGGTGATCACTTCACTGGCGTCATGATACATAGCGAGAAGTGTAATACGTTCAGGATTGAGTTGGCCATTAAATTTTCGATTTTTAATGCAAGCAAGGGCATGAGCGACAAAGGCAACTTGTAAACTATGCTCTGAAATATTTTCGGTACGTACATTGCGCATTAATGGCCAACGATTAATTAATTTCATCCGAGAAAGATGGGCAAAAAAATAACTCATAGACTGTCCTCATGGGATTGTTATAGTGATAAGCATTGTGGATTGATTAGATTAACAAGTAAATAACAAAATAGAACATCCTTAATGTAGATTAAGAATGTTCTATTATTGGACAACTATTGGCGATAGTTTAGCAGGAATTGGCTAAATTTATTAATTGCAGCTTCAAGCTCGCCAACATAAGGTAGCGTAACAATTCTGACGTGATCGGGTTCAGGCCAATTAAAAGCAGTTCCCTGAACCAATAAAACTTTTTCCTGTAAGAGTAAATCAAGTACCATTTTTTGGTCGTTTGAGATATTGAACTTTTTAATATTAATTTTGGGAAACATATATAAAGCACCTTGCGGTTTAACACATGATACCCCAGGAATTTCATTAATCAGTTCCCAAGCGCGATTACGTTGTTCATATAATCGCCCACCAGGACAGATAAATTCGTTAATACTTTGATAACCGCCTAATGCGGTTTGGATTGCATGTTGCATAGGAACGTTAGCACAAAGCCGCATGGAGGCTAATATTTCTAAGCCTTCAATATAGCTTTTGGCATTCTCTTTCGGGCCATTAAGCACCATCCAGCCTTGACGAAAACCAGCAACCCGATAAGTTTTTGATAAACCATTAAAAGTAACGGTTAATAGATCCGGTGCTAACGCGGCAATTGAATGATGCTCAGCATCATCGTAAAGAATTTTATCGTAGATCTCATCGGCAAAAATAATCAACTGATGCTGACGAGCGATTTCGACAATCTCCATTAATAATGCTTTGCTGTAAACAGAACCAGTAGGATTATTGGGATTAATGATGACGATGCCACGTGTGCGAGGGGTAACTTTTTTGCGAATATCATCTAGATCAGGAAACCAATTTTGTTCTTCATCACATCTATAGTGTACAGCTTTGCCACCGGAAAGAGATACCGCAGCAGTCCATAGCGGATAGTCAGGAGCTGGGACTAACATTTCATCGTTATTATTCAATAAGGCTTGCATCGATTGCAAGATGAGTTCAGAAACACCATTACCAATAAAGATATCCTCGATATTGATGTCAAGCATTCCTCTAGCTTGATAGTGTTGCATGATTGCTTTGCGGGCGGAGTAAATTCCTTTTGAATCACTGTAACCTTGTGAGTGAGTAAGATTGCGTAGAACATCAAATAAAATTTCATCCGGCGCTTCAAAACCAAAAGGCGCTGGATTACCAATATGAAGTTTAAGAACTTTATGGCCTTCTTCTTCAAGACGTTTGGCCTCTTTAAGAACAGGCCCTCTTATGTCGTAGCATACGTTATCCAATTTATTGGATTTAGTTATTGTATTCATTTACTCTGTTTGAACCTCAACATTAATAGAATATGATGAAATTTTGCTGCATGTTTATATTCATACTCTACTCTTAGTTGGAAAAATTTTGAAGATATAGGCTTATTTTTGGTAGAAAAGGTTGGTTTAAATAATTAAATTAGGTCAAATAAACTTTTTATATAACTTAATTAGACAAATAAATTCAAAAATATTGCATAAGTTAGTCTTATATTTTAGGTGTGAGATGATTTTTAGTATACAAACAATAAATTACTTAGTGAATAGATTTGGCAGTGCATTTTTTGTTACAAACCATTGGTGGTTTCATGATAGAAATATTGTTTTTATAACATATAATTAAAGTTAATATGTTATTGCCGTATCTGGGCAAATAGAGTTTTGTTGCTGATTATCAATTAATAGTTTTTCCTAGCTGCATTATCTTTGACAGTTATTTTGTTGAGAATAACCTATTTTTTGCTGTTTGAAAAATCGTTATTTTGGCATAGGACTGGAATTAAAAATTATTCTAATAAAAACGAGAAGAAGAACATTCTCATTGGCATTTTGTTTATCAATATGTAAAACATGCTTATTATTAAACAATTTAAGTTAATAAAAGTGTATACACAGTAATAAATACTGCATTAATAGAAATAAAATTTAATATGTAAGGTTTTATCTTTATTTCTTTAACTATCAATGATTTTAATATCTATTGAATTCGTAAAAACACCAGGAATGATATAAGAGAATAAAATGATAAATTCAAATCGCCCAATTATGAATCTCGATCTTGATTTACTTAGGACTTTTGTTGCTGTTGCCGATCTTAATACATTTGCGGCAGCTGCTGCAGCTGTTTGTCGTACTCAATCAGCCGTTAGCCAACAAATGCAGCGTTTAGAACAGTTAGTGGGCCGTGAGCTTTTTGAACGCCATGGCCGTAATAAATTATTAACGGATCATGGTTTGCAGTTATTAGGTTATGCGCGGCAAATATTACGAGCTAATGATGATGCTTCAGCTTCACTAACATATAATGATGCTGAAGGTGAGTTGCGAGTTGGTGTTTCTGATGACACTACTAATACTTTATTGCCATTTCTGCTGAATCGTATCGCATCAGTATATCCGCGTATGGCCGTTGATATTTATATAAAGCGCGCTCATCTTATTAAAAAAATGCTGGATAATGGTGAAATTGATTTAGCACTAATACCCACAGAATTGAGTCAATATCCAAGTACGTTGTTACGTTCTGCGTCGATCCTTTGGCATTGTGCACCTGATTTTCAGCATCAATTAAATGAGCCAATTCCTTTGGTTGTCATGGATGAAACCAATCCATTTCGTGAAATAGCGATAAGCACCCTTAATGCTGCGGGTATCAAATGGCGTATTGCGTATGAAGCAGCTTCGTTATCGGCAGTGCTTGCTGCGGTTAATGCTGAAGTCGGTATCACTGCGCGTCCGCTAGAAATGCAGACTGGTGATTTAAGAATACTAAGCGAAAGTGATGGTTTACCCCGTTTACCCGAAATTCGTTATTGGTTATACCGTAATATTAATGAGCAAAACGAGGCTATTTTAACTGTATTTGGTGCAATTAAAAATAAGAAAACACCTTATATAGTACAGCCGATTAGCGAGACAATTAATAAAGAAATATTATAAATCTGACGATTAGTGAATTACGCTTTAGTTAACGTTGTTATTTAAGTTAAATATCGCGTGCGCTGCTATTATTCCTGCACTGTTTCTCTATTTTATATAGTTATAGCAGTGCATTTTTATTTTCCCTAGAGAAGCCTATTTTATTTAGCTGACAATAGCACGAGTTTCGCAGTCTCTAAAAAAGAAGTATAAATTTAAAAACAAGAAAAAATCAGGATGTTCATATTTTGTCCGGTTATCCATGCATTAAAGATATCTATAAAATATTCTTGCAAGTAAGCAGTGTAAGATACTCTAGTTTGGCGTTATCAGAAGTCAGCCCATCGCCTTTATCTCATGACACGGTTAGCCGATGGTTAAAAAGTAGATGTTTCCGCCCTAAAGACCTATGGCGATTAGTTGAACCTTC
>NZ_NHNG01000494.1:0-522 GCF_002287155.1 Arsenophonus sp. ENCA | reverse complement strand
ATCACTTTTATTGACTGTCGATCTTTTTATTAAATATTTTATTGAAAGTTATCAATTTTATGTTTAGTTTAAATAAATCAATATACCACGAAAAGCTGTTTGAGCGGTTAATTTTACCTTTTGTTCCTGCATTAAAAATGCACCATCACTACAGTGAATATAAGCTATCTTGTGATTGTTGTTTGCTAATTTTACTATTCCTGTAATGGAATATAGATAACTATTTTTCCCTTTCAGACTAAGCGTCATACTTTGTTTTGTTTTTAAATAAATATGACTAATCCAAGTTTGTTGGCATATTTTTAAGCTATTTTCTGAACCATTTGGTGAAGCAAGTAATGTTAATGCATTATTAGCGAATTTACGTTTTTGTGGCGGTTGGCAGAAATATTCAACGCAGGCATTTATCCATAGTTGTAATTGTATTAACGGTTTTTTGTGACTAACATTGTGTTCGCTATAACTTATATTAGGTATCGGAGATAAAAGTAAACATTCATTTTCAGATTGATGAATGCGATT
>NZ_NHNG01000786.1:0-16808 GCF_002287155.1 Arsenophonus sp. ENCA | reverse complement strand
ATAGTAACAAACAAAGAGAATCCCACCCGTGAATACGTCAAATCTATCATGGATGCCCGTTGGTCTGTTGAAGTTTATCATCGAGAAGTTAAACAAAATTGTGGTATTGAACGCTGTCAGGCTCGCACGAGCCGAGCGCAAAGAAATCATATTTTTCTCGCTATTTCTGCGTGGTTTGAACAACATAAACCTCGTATATCTGAAAAAATAACCCTTTATCAACAAAATTGGGACGTAATCAAAAATGCTATTGCTGAGCACATCCGTGTTTTATTAGCGTACCCAAATTAGTTTTGTGCGAAACTCGTGGATTATTGATGAACTCAGAAAGCACTTTGGCGGAATCGTTATTTATTTTCCTAAAGGAGTACATCAGGACTACTCAGGCAAACGTGCCGAGATATACGAAAGCTACAAAAGTGGGCCATCCGTTACTGAAATCGCAATGAATTTTAATTTATCGGTTGTACGGGTTTATGATGCGATACGGAAAGAGCGGGCAGAACGCCGCGCCACAAACTTTGCCGATACATCAACGCCGCAACCTTTGCCGAAATAATGTGGATCTACCTGGGACAAACTGGATCTATCTGGGACAACTCACTGTAGAGACACCCACAGGAAGTGGGGAGATCCGGGGAGATGTGGAGAGATGTGATTTAAGAAATGAGTAACGGTGGTATGAAACGCATACCGCCCGTTTCTTTTGCTAACTCGAAAAAAAGCGTGCACACCTCCGTGCACAATTCAAAACACTGATAACAAAGTTGCTTAAAAACATAAAGTTAAGTACTAATTTAAAGATTGTGAGCAATTTTAATGGTGAAAGAGACAATTTTTCTGTCATCTTGAATCCTTCTGGTACCCATTTTCAGAAAAGAGTTTGGCAGCAACTTGGTGAAATTCCATATGGCCAATGCTGGAGTTATAAGGAACTGGCAATTGCACTAGGTTCTGCTAATTTCTGTAGAGCAGTTGGTATGGCAAATTCGCGTAATCCTATTGCGCTTATTATTCCGTGTCATCGTGTTATCGGTCATGATGGTAAATTAGTAGGTTACAGCGGTGGGTTAGATATAAAAAGTTGGCTTTTAAATTATGAAAAGAATGGAAATAGTCGAAAAATTGGCTAAAAATGTTATAATAAACATTTATAATCACTATTATTGGTTTTTTTGATTGTTTTTTTAGGTTTTTATCCTATATTACAATGATAATTTAAGTTTTTAATTAATTTCGTGATCTTAGTAGTAGACAATGAAGCATAATTTTTGCTGTACTATATAAGACACAAACTGTGTGTTTTTATTTATGTAAAGGTAATATTGATGTCAAAAGTTGAAGGTAGCGTTAAGTGGTTCAACGAAGCAAAAGGTTTTGGTTTTATCACTCCAGAAGATGGCAGTAAAGACGTGTTCGTTCACTTCAGTTCTATTACAACCGAAGTTTTTAAGACTTTGGCCGAAGGTCAGAAAGCTGAGTTTGATATTACTGAGGGGGAGAAAGGGCCATCTGCTATAAACGTTGTCGCTATTTGATTTACTATAAGAATTTATAATAGTCCGTCTCAATTATTGAGACGGGTTTTTATGTTGGCATGAAATTAAATGATTTATCATTTAATTTCTATGCCTTTCGCTTGTAAATCTGCATGATAAGATGAGCGTACTAATGGGCCACATGCTGCATGCGTGAAGCCCATTGCTATTGCCTCGTTTTTCATTTCTTCAAATTCTTTAGGGCTGACATAACGTTTTATTGATAAATGATGCCGACTGGGTTGGAGATACTGGCCTAAGGTTAGCATGGTAACGCCGTGGCGGCGTAAGTCTCGCATAACATCAACTATTTCTTCATTAGTTTCACCTAATCCAACCATTAATCCTGATTTTGTCGGTATTTCAGGATGCATTTGCTTGAATTTTGCTAGTAGTTGTAATGACCATTCGTAATTAGCGCCAGGGCGTACTTGGCGATAGATACGCGGAACATTCTCAAGATTGTGATTAAAAACATCGGGTGGCGCTGCGGCTAAAATTGCTAAGGCGCGATCCATACGACCACGGAAATCAGGCACTAGCGTTTCTATTTTGATGTTTGGATTTTTCTCTCGAATAGCGGTAATGCTATCAGCAAAATGTTGGGCTCCTCCATCGCGCAGATCATCACGATCTACTGAAGTAATAACAACGTATTTTAATCCCATATCTTTAATGGTTTCTGCTAATTTTGCTGGTTCGTTAGGATCCGGAGCATTAGGACGTCCATGGGCAACATCGCAGAATGGACAGCGACGAGTACAGATAGCCCCTAAAATCATAAAAGTGGCGGTACCATGATTAAAGCATTCAGCGAGGTTAGGACAAGAGGCTTCTTCACAGACTGAGTGTAAGCCATTCTTACGCATTGCGTTTTTTATCTCTTTTATTCTGCTGGAATCAGCGGGAAGTTTTATTTTCATCCACTCAGGTTTAGGTAAAATTTCTGTATGATCCGTTCTTATTGTTTTGACGGGGATCAGTGCCATTTTATCAGCGTCACGATATTTAACGCCACGCTCCATTTGAATTGGTCTACTCATAATTATGCCAGTTCCATTAGGTTCCTGCTGCGGATCAATAATAGATATATTTTATGCTATCACATGTGATCATTATTTATGTCATGTTTCAATTTTTTTTTAATAATTATAAAAAAATTATAACAACTTATTCTGCAAGTTGAAATCCTAGTAGGTTGCAGAAATGTTTTATTAATAAAGGCTCGACATCTTTAACCTGGCTGCCAGGGACTAAATCATTTAGTTGCGTCATTTGCATGCCGGCATAGCCACAAGGATTAATACGTTCGAAGGGCGCAAGATCCATATTAATATTTAATGCTAAGCCATGAAACGAACAACCTTTATGGATACGTAACCCGAGAGAGCATATTTTTTTTTGTTCAACATAAACCCCGGGGGCTTCGCGCTGTGCGTAGGCGGTAATACCAAATTCGGATAAAGTATTAATCACTGTATTTTCCAGTGTAGTTACCAGCTCTCTCACACCAATTTGATTACGCTTTAAGTCTAATAAAATATACATTATTTGTTGACCGGGGCCATGATAAGTGATTTTTCCACCACGATCAGATTGGATAACTGGAATATTCCCAGGCGCGAGTAGGTGCTCTTTTTTACCCGCTTGGCCTTGGGTAAAAACAGGGTAATGTTCCACTAGCCAAAGTTCATCTGGTGTATCAACCACGCGTTTTTTAGTAAACTGATGCATCTCATCAGAAATGGGTTGGTAAGCATGCAGCCCAAATTGACGTAATATAATGGTTTTTTTTAACAAACTTTTTCTGCCACTGATAGGGATATGCAATAATTATGCAGTATAACCTGCATAAATTGTTCTTGCTAGTATTAGCGTGACGCTTGAAACTATAAACCGGAAAATCTGCTATCTTCGGGTTTATAATTTCAAGCGTATCAATAATTTGTGTCTACAACACCATACGAACTAATTCTGGTTTAGCTAATTCTTCGTACAGTTTTTCTATTTGTTCAATGTTGGTTGCTGTGATGGTAATTGATACTGAGTGAAAGTTACCTTTACTACTTGGTTTAACGGATGGTACATAATCACCCGGAACATGTCGTTGAACCACTTCAACGATTTGATCTGTTAACTCAGGTTTAGCAAGCCCCATCACTTTGTAGGTAAATGAGCAAGGAAACTCTAGGAACTCATGCAGTTTGGTTTTCATAGCTTCTCCTAAAATACTACCACCACGCTTATTGCCATATTAAATGTTATATGATTTAGATAATATATTTATTCATATTTCTTAAATAAAAAATTAAGTTATAAATTGAACATATTTACCATAATGGAGGTTGCAATGTTATTTTTCAATCTTTAGCCAAACCAGCGCTGAAAAAACAATTTAATATAATCTAATATGTTACTAAAAAATCCACCTTCATCGATCTCTTTCAAGACAACAAGCGGCCGTTGTTCAATGATCTTATTATTTAATTGTAAGTTAATGGTGCCAACAACTTGGTTTTTCGCTAATGGTGCCTGTAGTTCAGTATTGTTTAATGTATAGCTAGCTTTTAAATCTTTCATACGACCACGGGGAATGGTCAGATAGAGATCGTTTTCAATACCTAATTTTACCTGATCAGTATTAGCAAACCAAACCGGTTGAGAGGCAAACTCCACCCCGCCTTCTAATGGTTTAACGGTTTCAAAAAATCGAAAGCCCCAAGTGAGTAATTTTTTGCTTTCGGTGTCCCGGCCTTTACTGCTATGACCACCTAATACAACAGATATGAGTCGCATATTCCCTTCGGTAGCGGAGGCAACTAGGTTGTAACCTGCTGCGGCAGTGTGTCCTGTCTTAATGCCATCTACATTCAGGCTTTTATCCCATAACAAACCATTTCTATTTAATTGACGGATGTTATTAAAAGTGAACTCTTTCTCTTTGTAAATGGCATATTCTTCAGGGACATCGCGGATCAGCGCTTGGCCGATTAGCGCCATATCATGTGCGGAACTATATTGTCCATCAGCATCTAAGCCATGGACAGTAAGAAAGTGAGTGTTTTTTAAACCAAGGCGTTGAACATTGTTGTTCATTAATTTGACAAAACTCGCTTCGTCACCCGCCACATATTCAGCCATTGCCACACAAGCATCATTACCAGATTGCAAATTAATACCACGTATCAATTGAGATATAGAGACACGATCACCGGGTTTTAAGAACATCAGCGAGGAGCCTTTAAACACTGGGTTACCTGTGGCCCAGGCATTCTCGTCGATAGTGACGATATCGTTCATGCTAATTTTACCTGCTTTAATTGTTTGACCAATGATATAACTCGTCATCATTTTAGTCAGACTGGCAGGGTCACGACGTTGATCGGCATTTTTTTCCGCTAACACTTTGCCTGAATAATAATCAATAAGAATATATGCTTCAGTGTCAATATTTGGTGCAGAAGGGATCACGTTGATTTGCATAGCATTATTGCTATTAGCAAATAGAGTGCTGGAAAATATAAGGCTAATATTAAGCATTAGGCTACCGATAGAACGGGAAAAAATTGCATATTTCATAATAATATACGGGATCCGCTGGCAATATGTTAATAGAGTGGGCATCGTAATATCAGCTTAAAAAGTCATATACTATTTCTGAAACAGAGATGCCTGGTTAGTTGCTTTTTATTTTACTCTAATGAGATTTTATTGATTAATCAATAGATTATTCGGTATTTATGATAATGCTCGATTGATTTAATTCTATTAATATTTTGTTTTGTATTTGTTCCGCTATTTTAGAATTTTGAAAAGGGCCAAGCTGCACACGGTAGATATTATTAAATGGTTGAATACGCCCAGGTGTGTTTAGCTTTTTTGAAACAGACTGTTGCCATGCTGCTGCTTTAGCCTGATCACTTAACGCACCTATTTGTACGAAATAACGTTCAGTAGCCACGCTTGCTGATTTCATTGACGACGGATTAGCAGGATTATTTTGACTCACCATATTGGTTGATACTGTACTAGGAATTTTTGTTGATTGTATTGATTGAGATAAAGCAGGTTGTTGGTGAGTGTGATTTTCTGCTGTTGATTGATTGCTGCTTGCGGAGTGGGTCTCTAATTTTGGTGGTTTAGGCAAGGCATAACTCTGCTTGGTAATATTAACACCAATCGTGCCAGGTCCAGTTAAGGTGCCGGTAGGGGAAACTAAAATCGGATCAATTTTAATACGTGTTGTTAGCATTAAATTTAACCGATCGGCAGCTGCCTGTGATAGCGCTATATTTTTACCGGCTATATAGGGGCCTCGATCATTAATGCGGACTATCATCATTCTGCCATTGATTAAATTAGTAATACGGGCATAACTTGGAATAGGTAAAGTAGGGTGTGAAGCTGTGAACTCATAAGGGCTGGCTTTTTCACCCGTCGTAGTTGTTTTACCGATAACTTCAGAGCCAAAAATGCTAGCAAAGCCTGTTTCGCTGAAATGGGCAGGATCTTTTACTATTTGATAAGTTTGGCCATTAAGTTGATAGTCATTATTAGCGCCAGAATGATAAGGTTCGTAACGCGGCTCTGCTCCTGATATATCTTGTACCGGCGCCATAGGCGTATTGGTATGTTGTTTAGTTTGAGAAACACAGCCTGCTAAAAGTGCTATAGTAATGCTAAATATAAGCCAGTGATAGTGCATTACAGACCTCGTGATTATAAGCTTTTTGACAGAAATTTTCGATGGGTATGGATTGACATAATAATTCCAAATCCAGCCATTAAAACGATTAATGCCGAGCCGCCATAACTTACCAACGGTAGAGGAACACCCACTACAGGTAAGATACCGCTAACCATGCCAATGTTGACAAATATGTAGACAAACAGAATTAACATTAAGCCACCAACCATAACTCTACCAAAGGTATTTTGTGCATTAGCTGCAATTATTAACCCTCGCATGATTAGTAGTAGATATAATACCAGTAAAATAACTACGCTAATTAACCCGAGTTCTTCAGCTAATACGGCAAAAATAAAATCAGTATGACGTTCTGGTAGAAATTCTAATTGCGATTGCGTGCCATGTAACCAGCCTTTGCCAAATAATCCCCCTGAGCCAATAGCAATTTTAGATTGGATAATATGATAACCAGCACCGAGTGGATCTGTTTCTGGATCGAGTAACATCATAACACGATCTCGTTGATAGTCGTGCATCAGAAAGAACCATAGAATAGGAATAAAGCAAGCGATGCCCGTGGCCGCAATGGCAATCAATTTCCAATTCATACCCGCTAAGAACAGGATAAACAAACCGGAGGCAGCAACTAAAATAGATGTGCCCAGATCAGGTTGAGCGGCAACCAGTAGTGTGGGGAGAAAGATAAGTATCAATGCCAGCAGGGTATTTTTTAAGGTGGGAGGACAGAGATCGCGATTGACAAAACGTGCAACCATCAATGGAACCGCAATTTTAGCAATTTCAGACGGTTGAAAACGAACGAAGCCAAGATCTAACCATCGTTGCGCACCTTTACTGATTTGCCCAAATGCATCGACAAAAATTAACAGCATTAAGCAAAAAATATACAGGTAGGGCGCCCAATTTTCATAGATACGCGGTGAAATCTGCGCCATAACAATCATGACAACAAATCCAATCGCGATTTGTATCAGCTTACGCTGCATCATATCAATATCTTGCCCACTAGCACTCCACATGATCATGACACTGTATATCGTTAAGGCGAGAATAATCAGCAACATTGGAATATCAATATGTAAACGCGTCCAAATAGGTAATTTATGTGATTTATCGGTCATATATTACTGATCTTCTTCTGGATATACACTGGTATCTGGTGTTTGTGATATCGTTTTTTTACCAAGCAAAACATAATCAAGAATATTGCGGACAAGATCGCCAACGGCCGGTCCAGCCCCACCATTTTCTAGAATAATAGCAACGGAAACGGTCGGCTTTTGATAAGGGGCAAATCCAATCATTAATTTGTGATCACGCAAGTGCTCAGCTAATTTACTTGCATTATAGGTTTCATAACTGAATACCTGCGCCGTACCTGATTTGACGGCAGCCTTGTAGGGAGTGTTGGCAAAACTTCTACGTGCTGTACCATTTGGTGCATTAGCAACGCCATACATACCTTCTTTAGCTAACTCCCAAAAGCCTGAATGAATATCACCAATTTGGATATGCTCTTTCTGCTCATAAGGCAGCATAGCATTACCTAATTTAGTGCCATAAAGTAGATGGGGAATTTTAACCGTGCCGTCATTAATTAACGTCACTAATGCTTTTGCCATTTGGATCGGTGTTGTGGTCCAATAACCTTGGCCGATGCCGACTGGAATAGTGTCTCCTTGATACCAAGGTTTTTTGTAGCGTTTTAGTTTCCATTCCCGGGTTGGCATAATGCCAGAGCGTTCTTCGGCAAGATCAATACCAGTATAATGCCCATAGCCAAATTTCTGCATCCAATCGGAGATACGATCGATACCCATATCATAAGCAACCTGGTAGAAAAAGGTGTCGGCTGATTCGATAATGGCTCTAACGACATTTAATCTACCGTGTCCCCATTTTTTCCAGTCTCGGTAACGTTTTTCGGAATTTGGTAACTGCCACCAACCAGGATCAAATATGGTGGAGTTGGCGGTGACAATGTTTTCACTTAACGCTGCGACCGCCATGAATGGTTTAACGGTTGAGGCGGGCGGATATAATCCCTGGGTAGTTCTATTAATTAGCGGACGATTAGGATTATTTAATAAAGCTTGGTAATCTTTATTAGAGATACCATTAACAAATAGATTAGGGTCATAGCTTGGAGTAGATACCAGCGCCAGTATTTCTCCGTTACGAGGATCGGTTACAACAACGGCAGCTCGGTTGGTGGTGAGCAACTTTTTGATCTTAATTTGTAAATTGAGATCAATAGTGAGATAAATATCTTTGCCTGCCTGAGGTGCTTGTTCATGAAGTTGGCGTATGACTTTTCCCCGACTGTTAACTTCGACCTCTTCATAGCCTGTTTTGCCATGTAAAATATTTTCATAATACCGTTCTATACCTAATTTACCAATATCATGGGTGGCAGTGTAATTTTTTAGTAGACCATCATTTTCTAGACGTTCTATATCCTTATCATTAATTTTGGCTACATAACCAATAACATGCGTTAGAGCAGAGCCATAAGGATAATAACGGCGTTGGTAACCTTTGACTTCAATCCCGGGAAACCGGTATTGATTAACGGCAAAACGTGCAACTTGCACTTCATCTAGTGAGGTTTTTAACGGTATAGAGGTAAAGCGGCGTGAACGTTTACGCTCTTTTTTGAAGTTTGCAATGTCGTCGTCAGTGAGATCAACCACATCACGCAATTGTGCCAATAGCTCTGTTAAATTAGGGACTTTTTCAGGAATGACTTCTAACTGATAAAATGTTCGGTTTAACGCGAGAGGAATCCCATTTCTGTCATAAATAATACCTCTACTAGGTGGAACAGGAACCAATTTTATCCGATTATCATTGGAGCGAGTTTGGTAGTCTTCATGGCGAACCACTTGTAGATGATAAAGATTAGCAATTAAAATACTTGCTAATATCACAATGATAATAAAAGCTATCAACGCCCGACGAATGAATAGAGTAGATTCAGCGGTGTAATCGCGAAAAGGGGTGCGTTTCTTTTTTTTTGTTTCTTTCTTCGCATTCACACTAATAACCTACACAAATATGTTATTCCCGATGGTAAGGATGATTTGTTGTAATGCTCCATACCCGGTAAAGGCTCTCTACAACAAATATTCGAACTAAAGGATGAGGCATTGTTAAGGATGACAGTGACCAACTTTGTTCTGCTGCTGCTTTACAGGCAGGGGCAAGACCTTCTGGGCCACCAATAATATTACGTCCATCTTGTTTCCATTGATCTAATTGTTCAGCAAGTTGTCGAGTTGTCCAGCTTGTACCTGGTATATCAAGGGTAATTATACGGTTACCTTTGCCAACTGCAGCTAGCATCTGTTCTCCTTCTTTCTCGATGATACGTTTGAGATCAGCATTTTTCCCACGTTTTCCCGCAGGGATTTCAATGAGTTCAAAAGCCATATCTTTTGGAAAACGATGAAGATAATCTTGAAAACCGGCCTGGATCCAATCAACCATTTTGCTACCAACGGCAATCAGTTGTAATTTCAAATTCAACTCCAGAGTTTTTCAAGTTCATACATACGGCGACTATCTTCTTGCATGATATGAACAATTGCATCGCCTAAATCGACAACGATCCAATCAGAAACACCTTGTCCTTCAACACCCAGAGGAATTATTCCTGTCTTACGGCATGCTTCAATTAATTTGTCCGAAACTGATGTTAAGTGGCGATTAGATGTTCCGGTACAGATTATCATGCAATCGGTAATGCTAGATTTTCCACGTACATCAATAGTGAGAATATCTTGCGCTTTTGTATCGACAAGCCTGTCGATAATAAATTGTTGGAGTTCAGTTCCTTGCAAAGGTTCACCTTTAATTTCAAGTTAAATAAAAAATATTAATGTTATATTTTATTCAGTTATAAAATCCTGTTGAAAGAAATAAGCATAAGATAATCTATATTTTAATCTAATTTTTAGTAAAACCAGTTGAATATTTATAATTAGTTTTAAGATAAATTATCGGAAATTATGCCTTATTTTCATCAGCAATATAAAAAGCGCCAAGATATTACCAATCACCTTATATACTCACAATAGTTTAAGGGAATTTTTGTCAATTTTTTATATTTATTGGTTAATTATGAGCAATTTTGATAAAGATGATGTTTATCAATATAGCGCAAAACTGCAGGTGGCAATATATCTTTGCAACTTTTTCTATCACGTTTTCGTTTACGAATTTCAGTTGCAGAAATATTTAACAAGGGAGTATCAGCCAGATATATGGCACCATAAGGTTTATGGCTGAGTATTTCCGGCTCATGCACTTGATGATTTTTTAGCCATTGTTGCATTAATGGAGTTGAAAAATAAGCGCTATAGCCTGGGCGAGCGCAGACTAATAAATGACAAAGGTCTAAAATTTTTTGCCAATCAAACCAGGTATTGATTGATAGTAGTGAATCTTGTCCGATAATAAAGGCTAGTGGTTTTTGCCTACCGATTTGTTGCCGAAAAGAGAGTAGTGTTTCAACGGTATAAGAGGGAGTTTTACGTTTAAGTTCACGGGTATCAATACTAAATAGCGGATTGTTTTTGATAGCTAATTTTATCATTGCCAATCTTTGTTGAACGGTTGCTTCAGGTGGTGGGCGATGGGGTGGCACATGATTGGGAAGTAAAACAACCTGTTGTAAACCGACTTGCTTGGCTAGCGCTTCGACGGGAAGTAAGTGACCATAGTGAATAGGATCAAAGGTACCACCAAATAGTGCTTGAATAGATTTAGAATTAGCTGTTTGCTTAGTTTGTTGAGTCATTAATAAAACTCTCGGGCAGTGATTTACCGCACAATAGCATAGATAAAGTTTCTAATTTTGGCCAAATTGATTGGCCATAATCTTGTTTTAAATGTAATTCAGCATGGGTAATTAACTGTATTGCAAGCTGTAGTTCGCGAATGGATAAACGCTGTAGCGCAGCGCTAATAAGAGGGCGGCGGGCTTGCCAAATTTTATGCTGATCAAATAATTTTTTTAAATCTTTATCGCTATTTTGTTGTGTTAATGTCAAAAGCAATATGAGTTCACGTTGAATTATACGTAATAGAATCACTGCTTCATAATCTTCGCGTTGTAATTGTTGTAGGATATGCCAAACGCGTTTAATTTTACCTGCAAGTAGCGCATCAACCCAATGATAAGGTGTAAAATTAACGGCATTATTTACCGCCTCTTTGACACGAGGTAGGGTGAGGTTACCATCGGGATATAAGAGTGATAAACGTTCAAGAGCTTGGTTAAGAGCTAGTAAGTTGCCTTCATAACAGTAACAAAGAAGCTCATTAGCTTGTTTATCTAAGGTAACAGATATGGCTTTTGCTCGTTGGTTTATCCATTGAGGTAGTCTGGACTGTTCTGGTGTCAGACAATTAATATAGACTGCATCTTGGCCTATTTTTTTGCACCAGGCACTATTTTCTTGTGCTTTTGTTAATTTGCCGCCGCATAATATGAGTAATAAATCAGGATGTAATAATTCAGCCAACTTAAGTAGCTTTTCCGCTATGGCGGTTGTGGGGCCACTTTCAGGTAATATTAAGATCAGGATTTGTCGGCTAGCAAATAGACTAAGTGATTGACTAAGATGATAAATAGTGTCCCAGTCGGTGCTTGTATCTAGTGAATAGGTATAACGTTCAGAAAAACCCTGCTGTTGAGCAACTTTACAAATTTTATCCATGCTTTCTTGTGATAAAAGCGGATCATTGCCAAAAATCAGATAACAGGTTCGCAGCTTATCAGTAAGCTGCGAAGTTAGCTGCTCCGGGTAAATACGGATCATTCTGAGTCTACCGATAGCGCTTTCTCTACAACCACAGATCCTTCTGGCTCATTCTGAATAGTGCTATGAACGATCAGTAATTTACGAATTAACTGGCGAGCCGCTTGTTCACGCATTTCTTGCTTAACAAGTTCGCTTTCGGCGTCTTTAGCTAGTGTTTCTAACGGATTATCGAAGAAAGCGCGCTCGACGCGTGTTTTTATCGGATAAACAGTGCCGTTAGGGAGGATAATTTGTGCGCTGACCCAGAAATTTAATTGTTTTTCTGCACTTTTACCGTCTTGATAGATGGAAACGGTTTTGGTGTTTTCAGATGAACCCACTATTTTTAAAATTGGCACATTCTGAAGATTTTCATCGATTAAGTTGACATTATTTAGGCGTAATTGCTGTCTAATTGCGCGTGCTAGCGGGCCGTAGGGATCACCACTACTTAATCTTAATGTTTTTAGTTCTTCAGGTATTTTCGTCGTACCTTGTAGGCGAAATCCGCAGCCAGCCGTGATCAACACGGCTAAGCTTAGAAATAAGGTAATTAAATAACGCACATGGTCTCCTTATTAAGTTAGCCGACAACAAGGTTTAACAGCTTGCCTGGCACATAAATTACCTTACGGATATTCATACCTTCAAGGTATTTTGCCACACCATATTCTTGCGTTGCCATAGCTAACACAGAATCTTGTGATGCATTGATATCGACAGTAATACGCCCACGAACTTTACCATTAACTTGAATAATGACTAATTTAGTATCGTCTATTTTTGCTTGTTCGTCAGCAACTGGCCAAGGCGCATTATCGATATCTTCTAGCTGACCAAGTGCTTTCCACAGGATAAAGCAAGCATGGGGGATAATGGGCGATAGCATCCGCACAATAGCTTCTAGAGATTCTTGTATTAATGCTCGATCCTGCTCACTATCATGGGAGGCTCGCGTCAGTTTATTCATGAACTCCATAATCGCAGCAATCGCAGTATTAAATGCATAACGGCGGCCGATATCATCAGTCACTTTAGCGATGGTTTTATGTAGGTCACGCCGCAGGTTTTTCTGCTCTGGCGTAAGGTTGGTGCTATTTAATGGCGCTGTTTTACCTTTTTGTGTATGTTCAAAAACGGTGCGCCAGAGACGACGAACAAAACGATTTGCACCTTCTACACTTGATTCTTGCCATTCCAAGGTAAGTTCCGGCGGAGCGGCAAACATCATAAATAAGCGAACCGTATCTGCTCCATATTTTTCTACCATTAATTGTGGATCAATACCGTTATTTTTCGATTTAGACATTTTACTCATCCCGGTATAGGAGAGTTGATGTCGATGCTGATCAGTTGCTTTGACAATCTTACCTTTTTCATCTCGTTCAACAGTTACATCAACAGGTGATACCCAAACTCGTTGTCCATTTTCACCTAAGTAATAAAAGGAATTGGCTAATACCATTCCTTGACATAACAGACGTTTAGCTGGTTCATCAGAATTTACTAAGCCTGCATCACGCATTAGTTTGTGGAAAAAACGGAAATATAATAGATGCATAATGGCATGTTCAATACCACCAATATATTGATCAACAGGCAACCAGTAATTGGCTGCGGCTGGATCTAGCATCCCTTGGTCATAATTAGGACAGGTATAACGGGCATAATACCAGGAAGATTCCATAAAGGTATCAAAGGTATCCGTTTCACGTAATACTGCATGACCATTGATGTTAGTCTTGGCCCATTGTGGGTCGGCTTTGATAGGACTTGTGATGCCATTCATCACCACATCTTCAGGTAAGATGACAGGTAATTGTTGTTCGGGTACTGGTATGACAGAACCATCTTCCATGGTTACCATAGGAATTGGTGCTCCCCAATAACGTTGGCGAGAAACCCCCCAATCACGTAGACGATAATTGACTTTACGTTGCGCCGAAGCTTGTGAAACCAGTTTATCGGCAATCGCATTGGCTCCGGTTTTGTTGTCCATGCCACTAAATTCGCCTGAATTAATCAGTGCATTTTTATCAGTCAACGGACCTGCTTTTAGATCGGGCATCTGGCCTTCATTATCAGCAATAACCGCTTTGATCGGTAAATGATATTTGGTTGCGAATTCCCAGTCACGTTGGTCATGCCCTGGAACTGCCATTACTGCCCCTGTACCATATTCCATTAACACAAAATTGGCTATCCAGATCGGAATTTTTTCATTAGTTAGCGGGTGAATTGCGAACAGATTAGTGGCAATACCTTTTTTCTCCATGGTTGCCATTTCTGCTTCAGCAACCTTGGTATTACGACATTCATCAATAAAAGCGCTAAGTTTAGCATTTTTTTCTGCCGCGCTTTTTGCTAAAGGATGAGTTGCTGCAATAGCGAGATAAGTCAACCCCATAAAAGTATCTGGCCGAGTAGTATAGACAGTTAGCTTTTCATCCATGTCTGCCAGTTCAAAGGTAATTTCAATCCCTTCTGAACGGCCGATCCAATTACGCTGCATGGTTTTAACTTGCTCTGGCCAGCCATCGAGTTTATCTAAATCATTGAGTAGTTCTTCTGCATAAGCGGTAATTTTTATGAACCATTGGGGAATTTCTTTGCGTTCGACCGGGGTATCGCAACGCCAGCAGCAACCATCAATGACTTGCTCGTTTGCTAACACCGTTAAATCATTCGGACACCAGTTAACGGCAGCGGTTTTTTTATAAACCAAACCTTTTTCATAAAGCTTAGTAAAAAACCATTGCTCCCAACGATAATACTCAGGTGTACAAGTTGTGACTTCTCGACTCCAGTCATAACCAAATCCGAGCATTTTTAATTGATTTTTCATGTAATCAATATTGGTATAAGTCCAAGGCGCTGGAGCAGTATTATTTTTTACTGCAGCACCTTCTGCCGGTAAACCAAAAGCATCCCAGCCGATAGGTTGCAGTACATTTTTGCCTAGCATGCGTTGATAACGTGAGATAACATCACCAATGGTATAGTTGCGTACATGCCCCATATGTAGCTGACCAGATGGGTAAGGTAACATTGACAGGCAATAGTATTTTTCTTTGTTATTATCTTCTATTACTTTAAATGTTTGTTTTTCTTCCCAATGACGTTGTACGTATTGCTCTATCTCTTCTGGTCGATATTGTTCTTGCATGACACCGATGTTCCTATGGCGATAATGCGGCATTGGCCGCGAATGATATAGTTTATTTTAGATCTGCATAGAATAGCGGATAAATGCCTCTAACAACAACTATTGATAAATATTTAACGATCAAGTTAAATTAATTTTATTAATGCAAATGGTGGGTTGTTTCAGAGGGTAGCATGTTAGATGGTCAGTGTAGCCCGCTTTAGGCGCTATTTTAATATTATTATTTAGCCGATTGGGCGACGATTTTTGTCACCCAACAAGGATAGAGGGATTAATGTATGATCTTAGCAAGAAATTCTTTAGCACGTTTTGATTTCGGAGCAGCAAAGAAATCATCTTTATTACTATCCTCAATAATTTTTCCTTCGTCCATAAAAATCATTCGATGAGCAACTTTTTTAGCGAATCCCATTTCGTGAGTGACTACTATCATGGTCATTCCTTCATTAGCAAGCTTTATCATTACATCTAGTACTTCGTTGATCATTTCTGGATCTAATGCGGAGGTCGGTTCGTCAAAAAGCATCGCAATCGGATCCATACAGAGTGCTCTGGTAATGGCAACGCGTTGTTGTTGCCCACCAGATAATTGAGCTGGAAATTTATCGGTATGGTTAGCTAATCCAACTCGCTCTAATAATTTTAAGGCAGTACTTTCAGCGGTTTTTTTATCTCTGTTTAAGACTTTTATCTGTGCTAGTGTTAAGTTTTCAATAATTGATAAATGAGGGAATAATTCAAAATGTTGAAATACCATACCGACTTTTGAGCGCAATTTAGCCAAATCTGTCTTTTTGTCATTAACATGAATATTATCAATATATATTTCACCACGTTGAATCGGTTCTAAGCCATTAATGGTTTTTATTAATGTTGATTTACCTGAACCAGAAGGGCCACAAATAACGACAACTTCCCCTCTTTTGACATTCATCGAACAATCAGTAAGCACCTGAAACTGTCCATACCATTTAGAAACATTTTTTAAAGAAATCATTAATAGTCCTTTTTCAGATAGCTAACCAGCATAAATCTATATAAATTAATAAAATATTAATTTTTTTTAACAAATTATTATGGCCCATTCCCAGTCGAAACGCAACAAACCCATAAAACGTTATGCAGCCATTAGATGAGCTAAAAATACTTCATTTGGAGAAAAATAGCCCAACGATTTTCGTCCCCGAGTATTAAGTATGTGCTCAAGTTCTGCAATCTCGTTGTCCGTGACTGAGTTGAAGTCCGTTCCTTTTGGGTAAAAACGGCGGATAAGTCCGTTACTGTGTTCATTTAAACCACGCTCCCATGAGTGATAAGGCCTGGCAAAGAAGACATTAGCACCGGTGATCTCAGTTATCTGTTTATGCATGGAGAACTCAGAACCGTTATCGGCCGTCAAAGTTTTAAAGTCACAGAAGGTATTTGCTACAATGTCAAGGAAAGCATCTACAACAGTATCAGCGCGTTTATTCGGTAACTTGCGGATAATAATCTGCTTGGTAGCTTTATCCGCTAGAGTCAGTAAGAATGACTTCTGATCTTTACCAAATACAGTATCAATTTCAAAATGACCGGGTTGTTGCTTA